>JBGTCB010000128.1:0-1584 GCA_041748995.1 Saprospiraceae bacterium
GTTTAATGTGATCGCGACTGACGATTTTTTGTTCCGAGGGCAGTTTGGAATAATCGAATCATGGCACAAAGCAGGCATACCTGTCGAATTACATCTCTACCAAAACGGCGGCCACGGTTTCGGTCTCGGTAATCCCGACCGAACTAGCAACCGTTGGTTTGATGCCTTTATGTATTGGCTGGAGGTGAATAAGTTTCTGGCTGCAAAGTAGTTTGGTATATGAATGTTACCAAAGTCATAATTCGGAGCTGTCGTCACCCTGATCCCGATAGCTATCGGGAGAAGGGTCTCATGAGGTCCAATATATGATAGATATAAACATAAATAGAACCTCTCGAGATCCTTCGTGCCTACCAATGACAGGTTTTGAAATTGATGGCATTTCTACTTTAATTATTTTCAGAATGATGAAAACTCATCAAATGAACCTTGGCATCTCTTAAACATAGATGCGATCTTAAACTACAAATAATTAATTGAAGACCGAATATTGATATGTTCGGTCTTTTCTTGTTTATCCGCTTTGATGGAACGCAGATGACGCAGATCGGGCTGATTTTCGCTGATTCTTTTGCCCACTAAGGTTGTTTTACCCTTGGTGTATTCCCTATTCAGGAGGCAGCATTTTCATCCTTATATTTCCCCCAATTTTTTTTCACCTCTGCTAGCTCGGTGACTGAGTAGGTTGTTATAAATATGGGGAGTGGGAGAAATGCGGCAAAGCCGTATTGCTCCCACTCCCTATACCTAAACAAATCCCGGTGGCTGAACTTGCCGAGACCCCTCTTTTACACTTTTTCTGAAATTAGGGTAATGGAGAATATTCCGACAATCTACTTTATCCCCACCTTGACCCATATCATGTAAAAGAGTGATCTAGGTCATGATTTTTAAGGACTTATCTAAATACCTTGATGGCTCAAAATTCACCATTTGGTTCCAATCGAAAATCTAAAATACGCCATCATGAATTCTCCCAAATTTCTATCCACACTATCTGAAGCCGATGATATGCTCGACTTGGCCAAAGAGGAACTTTGCCGTCCCGAAGAGGACGTGGTCCATTATAATGTCTGTAAACATGCCTACAAGGCTATAGAAAAATACATGACAGGATTCCTGATTCAGCATGGTGTCCATATCCAACATTCCAACCACATCAAGGATTTATTGGGTCAATGTCAAAAAGTCGATAAAAAATTCAATGACATCAGCTTTGATCAGGTAATCGGTGCTAAGGATCCTGAAAAGCTGATGATGAACCTGCATACTGCGCAGACATTCATTACGCTTGCCGAAACAACGAGGGATTTTGTTGGCAAAAATTAAAGAAGTTCAGGCCAACCGTTTTCTTATCCAAAACAGGCTCTCTCCACCACAAATACCATCATCTATCCTTGTGATGGCAATAATTCCCACGCTTTAAACATTTTCATAAATCCCACTACGAGATAACGTCATGGAAAATAAAAACAAGCAATTCAAATATCCAGGTACCAGGGTAGCCCTCGATGGCAATACCGTTGCCATCATGTGTGAGCGTGAATCCTCAGATGCGGCAGGTGCCTATCCCATTACCCCATC
>JBGTCB010000129.1:0-1774 GCA_041748995.1 Saprospiraceae bacterium
TGCTTCGCTGACCACCATAAGCTTTGTCTACTGCGGCATCAAATACACGTACAGACGCAGCCCAGATATCCGGACCAATACCGTCTCCTTCAATAAAAGGAATGACCGGATGACTTGGGACATTCAATTTTCCATTCTCAATCGTGATTTTTGCACCTTCCATTACTTACGTTTTATTTTATCTGTGGGGAAATCAGGCATTTATCATACCTTTCTAAAAAGCAGTGCAAAAGTAAGAATTTATTTATTTTGCCCAAGAGCGTATACCATTTACTTGATGCGTCTTTTACTTATAGTAATACCTTTTATCTGGAGTTGCGGGGTTGCCAGGCAACCTTCTTTGTGTCAAATGGAGGGAACAGTGATGCAAATGGACGGTCTGGATGGATGTCAATGGTTGATACAGATAAAAGATGGTCGGAAATTATTGCCTCAGAATGCTGCAGAATTTGCCCTAAGCGATGGGCAGTCGCTCTACTTCAATTATCGCATTTTTGATGGCATGAGTATCTGTATGGCTGAAGACGCCATTGTGACGCTTACCTGCCTGGAGATCAGAAAAGTAATGGAATGTCCCGATGGTGCATGGGAACAGATCGAATGGCTAAGACATTTGGTAGAAGACGAGGGAGTCCGGAAAATCGATCGGTTCCGGGCGAAAGACCAGCTCTGGTATCAGATAACGTTTCAACCGGATGCCTATGTCTGGTATAATTGTCATGGTCAGAAAATCTGTCTGTCAGATCAGGGTTGTATGCTGGATGAAAAACTACTTCACGATCAGGTCACGATCTTCCTGGCTCAACGATAGATCGAAAATATATTTGATTTGGGCCTCTCGAATAATTTAACCGACCTTTGTATCATTAAAAAATGAAATATAACTGCTGATATGGCCAATCCCTTGCTTGACCCAACCGACCAGTCTCAGAATCCGGAGGAACGTCAGGTAGAAAAGGCATTACGTCCAAAGGAATTTTCAGAGTTTTCCGGCCAGCCCAAAATCATAGAAAACCTTAAGGTGTTTGTACAAGCTGCCAAATTACGGCAGGAAGCGCTTGATCATGTATTGCTTCATGGTCCGCCGGGACTGGGTAAAACTACCCTGTCACATATTATAGCCAATGAACTGGGAGCCAGTTTAAAATTGAGCTCCGGGCCGGTACTGGAAAAACCGGGAGATCTGGCAGGGTTGCTGACGAATCTAGATGAAAACGATGTACTCTTTATCGACGAGATTCATCGCCTCAATACGGTTGTGGAAGAATATCTCTATTCCGCCATGGAGGATTATCGTATCGACATTATGATTGACAGTGGTCCGAATGCCCGATCCATTCAATTGTCCCTCAATCCGTTTACTCTGATTGGCGCTACCACCCGGATGGGGTTGCTGACACCTCCTATGCGGGCAAGGTTTGGGATCAACTGCCTGCTCGATTATTATGACAGCGAGACTTTAAAAGGGATTATCAAAAGGTCAGCCCACATCCTGGAAATTCCGATCACCGAAGAAGGAGCAGCCGAAATATCAAGACGTAGCCGCGGTACACCAAGAATTGCCAATGCACTGTTAAGAAGAGTCAGAGATTTCGCCCAGATCAAAGGGGATGGGACCATCGGTCTGGAGATAGCCAAGTATGGGCTGGAAGCTCTTAACGTCGATGAAAGTGGTCTGGATGAGATGGATAACCGGATCTTAAACACCATTATTCATAAATTTAAAGGAGGCCCGGTAGGTTTGGGTACCATTGCCACGGCAGTAGGAGAAGAT
>JBGTCB010000130.1:0-1608 GCA_041748995.1 Saprospiraceae bacterium
TCAATATCCTGAAACTAACTAACTCTCTGATATGATTGAATTTATAAGTTTTTAAACGCTGGATAAAATCCGACGCTCCGCCCCTGGTGTGGGTGCCCACCGTCGAATACTAGGCCGGAATCACCTCTCACCAGACTCAGATCAATAGATAATTCCTCATGATTCATAACAATTCATACTTAAAACTTCGAATTGTCGACCAGGATTAAACAGGGAATAATTTAAGTCTAATTGGCAAGAACCTGAGTAAAACTGTACCTTTATAATAGTATCCTTAGCAGACATCGGACTGAATAGACCGAGAATTCCGCCAAAAAGATCGGACTAAACACCGTTCTTTATTACGAAATAAACTTCTCACAAACTATCCAATTTCGATCGAATCAGCTGCTGGTCAGTTTTAGTTTTTGCCAGACTCAAAGCTTTCTCAAAATTAGATTTTGATTGCTCATTGTCAAGATCTAAATAGAGTTCGCCCAGGAGGATATAATAGAAATGATTGTCTGTTAATTGCAGCTTCTCGGCCTCAGCGATAGCAACCTCCCGGCCATCTGTTTTAGCCAGGGCAAATGTCCGGTTGAGTGCAGCAACCGGAGAATATTCGATCTGCAGCAAGAGGTTGTAGAGCTCCAGTATATTTTCCCATTTCTCATTCGAGTCTACCTTTTGGGTATGCCAGTAGGCAATACCCGCTTCCAGATGATATTTTGAAAGTTGACTTCCCGTTGCAGACTGGCGCAAAAAGTAAATTCCCCTGGAAATCAGATTTTGATTCCAACGTGATTCGTTCTGATGCTGATACAAGATCATATCTCCCCGTTCATTCCTTCTGGCTTCAAATCGCGAAGCGTGAAAACACATCAGAGACAATAAAGCATTGACTTCCGGTTGAGCAGTTTTTTCATTCTCCAACAATATGTAAGTAAGCCGCATAGCTTCGAGACAAAGTTCTTCCCGTATAATACTATCATGGCTTTCCGAATAATACCCTTCATTAAAGAGTAAATATAAAGTGATCAAAACCGTCCCCAAACGACTATTAATTTCTTCATCATCCGGAAACTCGATCCGGATATTTTCCTGACGAAGTTTTTCTTTAGCCCGGTAAAGTCTTTTATTAATCGTTTCTTTACTACTCAACAAGGCACCGGCGATTTCATCGATACCAAAACCACAAAGAATGCGAAGAGCCAATGCTATTTGTGCTTCTAATGAAAGAGATGGGTGACAGATCGCAAAAAGCATTTTTAACTGACTGTCCCGGATATTCCCATCGGACAAATCAAGGTCTATTTCTTCGTAGCTGGATGCCGAAATCTTAATCTGGGGAATTATTTTATCAGTGAAAATCTGATTGCGATGGATGTAATTATAGGCTTTATTTTTTGCTACTCTATATAGCCATGCAGTCGGGTAGTCAGGAATTCCTTCATATGCCAGGTTTCCAACGCTGCGGTAAATGTTTCACTGACAATATCTTCCGCAATCTCCAAATGGGCTATCCCCAAAACTTTAGAGAGTACCGACGTAATTCGGCCAAATTCCGTCCGAAATAAATGAGGTATAATCTCCGGATGATCCATAGGGCACCTCTATTTACCTCTGAAT
>JBGTCB010000131.1:0-3526 GCA_041748995.1 Saprospiraceae bacterium
TATGCTTTTTAACTCAGGAAGCTTTAGAAATCACAGATTAAACTCTGTGATGTATTGAAATTCAGTTGATTATAAACATCCTGATCTTTTTGAAAATAGCAATTTCAACTCACTTCTATACTTGAATAAAAGTCTGATTGAAATTACTTTTAAGAACTGAATCGAAAATCTATTTTAATTTCTGCAAACTGATTGAAAATGACAAAAAGTAAATTAGAGTATATCTGGCTGGATGGAAGCTCACCCACCCAGATTTTAAGAAGTAAAACAAAAATCGTTGATGATTTCGATGGAAATGTTGACGATGCTCCTATGTGGTCTTTCGATGGTAGCTCCACTCAACAGGCAACAGGGGGAAGTTCAGATTGCCTTCTTAAGCCTGTAGCTGTCTTTCGGGATCCCGCCCGGAGAAATGGCTGGCTGGTGATGACTGAAGTCTTAAGTGCTGATGGTTCGCCTCATCCGACCAATGGCAGGGCGACAATTGACGATGATAACAATGATTTTTGGTTTGGCTTTGAACAGGAATATTTTCTATGGAATCCGGAAACGAATCTTCCCCTGGGTTTTCCTTCCGGTGGATATCCCAGACCTCAGGGACCATACTATTGTTCTGTTGGTGCCAACAATGCTTATGGACGGGAGATCGTGGAAGAGCATTTGGATCTTTGTCTGGATGCAGGCCTCAATGTTGAAGGAATAAATGCAGAAGTAGCCACAGGTCAATGGGAATTCCAAACCTTTGCCAAAGGTGCGAAGAGGGCTGGTGATGAAACCTGGATATGCCGCTATTTGTTAGAACGCACTGCCGAAAAATATGGAGTTACCGTCAATTGGCACTGTAAACCCCTGAAGGGTGATTGGAATGGCTCAGGAATGCACGCAAATTTCTCAAATAGCGCCTTAAGAGAAAGTGGTTCTAAAGAAATATTCCTTAAAATTTGCGAAAGCTTCAGACCATTTATTAAAGAGCATATTGATGTGTACGGGGCAGACAACCACCATCGACTAACCGGGCTTCATGAAACACAATCGATAGACAAATTCAGCTTTGGGATTTCTGACCGGGGGGCTTCTATCCGGATTCCGATCGCATCGGTGGAACGGGGATGGAAAGGATGGTTGGAAGACAGACGACCCGCTTCAAATGGAGATCCCTATAAGGTTGCCGCAAGAATTGTTACAACTATAAAAACCGCAGACGTAGAAGTGATGGCATAATAAATGTAATTCCTTATCTTAAACCATCCTTTCACGAAAAGAAAGGATGGTTTTTTTATGCCCTTACGTCATCAACTTAGAGTCACTCCGCTGTCAGGGTACAACCTTTCATTGGTTTTTCTCCTTACCTACGCTCTCGGATACAGCCAGGATGATTCTTTGCATACGGTACCTGATTTTCTTCAGGATCAGATCGAATCTCTTGTTGATAATCTTGACTCAGAGGAAGATTTTGATTTTAATGTTCTTGGCGAGAATTTGCAACAGTACCTCGCAAGACCTTTAGCTTTGAATCGTGCAAGTCAGACCGATCTGGAATCTCTGCAACTACTGACGGATATCCAGATCACTGAATTTTTACATTATCGGCTGACTTTAGGTGAATTAACCAGTATTTATGAGCTTCAGGCCATACCATCATTCGATCAACGTACCATAACAAGCATCCTTCCCTTCATTACTATCGAAGATAACAGAGCTTTAACGGTTGCAACTCTGAGCAAAATGATCACAACCGGAAGGAATGAACTTTTTGTGCGGGGGACCAGAGTTCTGGAAGAACAGAAGGGTTATCAGACACGTGAAGGACAGGCAACGCCTTATACTGGTGGCCCCAATCAATACTATATCAGGTACAGACATCAGTTCGAGCAAAAGTTACGTTATGGTTTCACCCTGGAAAAAGATCCGGGAGAACCTTTTTTTCAGGGAGTAAATAGAAATGGATTCGATTATTCCAGCTTCCATTTTTTCATCCGGGATCCGGGACCCCATATCCAGGCTTTAGCATTAGGAGATTTTGCTGTCTCCCTCGGGCAGGGACTGATTATGAATTCCGGTTATGGAGGGGGGAAGAGTTCTTTTGTGACTCAGATAAAACGGGGAGGAAATACACTAAGGCCTTATACTTCAGTCAATGAATCAGCTTCCTTAAGAGGAATAGCCGCAGCATTCCAATTCCGTGACTTGCATTTTACTTTATTCGTATCAAGAAACCGTCAAGATGCCAATGTGCTGGGAGACACCAGCGATTCACCGGGATTTCAGTCGTCCTTTTCTTCCCTCCAACTATCAGGTTTACATCGTACAAAAGCTGAAATTGAAAACAAAGATGCCATCCGGCATACCCTGATTGGAGGCCGGATTGACTACAGGAGGAAAAACCTTCAGATCGGTATAAATACATTAAATAATCACTTCGACCGCTCCTTTGATCGGGTATTCCAGCCCTACAACCAATTTTATTTCAGGGGAAATTCCTTGTCAAACCTGAGCACGGATTACTCCTATTTTTTTAAGAATATTAACCTTTTTGGCGAAACAGCTATAAGCGACAACGGAGCTCTGGCTTCCCTGAATGGAATGCTGCTGGGTTTGAGCCGGTATTTGGACCTGGCAGTTCTCTATCGCGATCTGTCACCACACTATCAGGCATTACAGGCTACTCCGTTTATCGAATCATCACAAGCGAATAATGAAAAAGGTCTTTATGTTGGCACGCAAATCAAAATTAATCCTGCCTTTTGGATCAGTGTTTATGGAGACTACTGGACTCACCGCTGGCTTCGATTTGCTGTGGATGCTCCCTCAATCGGAAACGAACATTTATTCAGAGTTACGTACTATAAAAAAAGAAAACTGGAAGCATATCTTCAGTTCAGGAATGAAAATAAAGCAGTAAACCGGCGAATAGTCCCGGACAAAATCAATGGATTATTTTATCGGTCACGGAAAAACTTGCGATTGCATTTCAAACATCAAATTCATAAAAATCTGGAGCTACGAAACCGGATCGAATTTTCCCGCGTAACAACAGCCCCCCAAACCATCAGTAGAGGATTTTTAGTTTTTCAGGATTTCATCTACAAATCTATCAGATTACCATTGTCATTTACCTCGAGAATCAGCTATTTTGATACCGATGATTATAATGCGAGAATCTATGCGTACGAAAACGATATTTTGTACAGCTTTTCGATACCGGCCTATTTTAATCAGGGTATACGTTATTATTTAAATCTTCGCTATCAGATCAGAAATTTAACGCTGGAGATCCGGCTGGAGCAAACCCGCTACCGGAATCAGGAAGTGATCAGTAGTGGAAATGAACAAATCGATGACAACACAAAATCACGGATTAAAATTCAGTGCCGGTACGTCTTCTAATTTTTATGATCATTCCTGCCAGGAGGATTTTTTTTATAAAAAGATCGCAGGGCTCCTCGTTTCTGGTACGTTGAGTCTTTCAAAAGCCAGATGAGATCTTTAGTATCTCATAAGACTGCCATACGGCCCATAAAGGCAT
>JBGTCB010000132.1:0-4470 GCA_041748995.1 Saprospiraceae bacterium
AAAGTCCAACCGTGTTACCCCTGGCTGACAGTGGGTGGAGTTCCATACATTCAGTTGTGTCGGAGTCTAAATTCTGGGGAATAATCGATCAACTTAAAATTCTTGGTGCTCAGGGAATATTGATTGTACCGATTGAAAAAATGGTTTTATAAATGCCATCTGTAGTGATAAAGAGATCTTATAACCCACCTAGAAGTGAATGGAATTCGCTGATTCAAAGACCTTTACCTCCTTCTGGAAATCTTCGTGATGTAGTGGAACAAATTCTCAAAATGGTGGCCGACCAGGGTGATGCAGCCATCTACCGGTTGACAAATGATTATGATCAAGTCTCGTTAAATGATCTTAGTGTTTCGATCCCGGAAATAGCCGCTGCAGAGGAACAACTGAGCGGTGAATTGAAAAACGCTATACAAGTAGCAAAGCAGAACATAGAGAATTTTCACCAAAGGCAAATCTTAAAGGAAGAAGAGCTTGAAACAATGCCGGGAGTCAAATGCTGGAGAGCCGCCAGACCAATTGAAAAAGTGGGACTTTATATCCCTGGCGGTTCAGCCCCGTTATTTTCTACGGTGTTAATGCTGGCAATTCCTGCCCGGATAGCTGGATGTAAGGAAGTCATACTTTGTACACCTCCCCAAAAAGATGGTAGTGTGCATCCTGCAATATTGTATGCTGCCTCGTTGACCGGAGTGACCCGGATTTTTAGAATCGGTGGTGCTCAGGCTATTGCAGCAATGGCAATCGGAACTGAAACGGTACCAAAGGTTGACAAAATCTTCGGACCAGGTAATCATTATGTTACCGAAGCAAAGGTAGCGGCCCAGAGGTTGGGAGTGGCCATTGACCTGCCTGCCGGCCCATCTGAAGTTCTCATAATAGCGGATGATTCGGCTAATTCTTCTTTTGTAGCTGCAGATATGATTTCGCAGGCTGAACATGGTAGTGACAGTCAGGTGGTGCTGGTAACGACACATTTACCAATGATGAATGAAATTCAGGAAACGCTTTATCATCAACTTGACTCTCTACCAAGGAAAGATATTGTCCGATCATCACTCGAAAAGAGTATGATCATTTATTTTGAGAACATGGCGGATTGCTTCGACTTTTCCAATCTCTATGCTCCTGAACACCTGATACTGAGTGTTCGCCAGCCTGAAGTGCTGGCCAGACAAATTGATAATGCAGGTTCTGTTTTTCTGGGACATTATAGTCCAGAATCCGTTGGTGACTATGCATCTGGCACCAACCACACGCTTCCTACAGGCGGATGGGCGCGCTCTTATAGTGGCGTTTCTGTGGATTCGTTTGTCAAGAAAATTACATTCCAACAACTCACACCCGAAGGTCTATCCAAATTAGGTCCATTTGTCGAGACAATGGCTGAGGCTGAATTATTGGAAGGACATAAGAGGGCAGTATCGATCAGACTTAAATCTTTACTATGAATCTTCAGAATCTCGTGAGACCCAATATCTGGAGGTTGAAACCATACAGCTCGGCGCGGCATGAGTTTGAAGGTGAAGCAGATGTCTATCTTGATGCAAATGAAAATCCCTATGGTGCAACATACAGTCGTTATCCCGATCCATTGCAATGGGAACTCAAGGAGAAGATAGCTGAATATAAAGGGATTGTATCTGAACAAATCTTCCTGGGGAATGGAAGTGACGAGGCGATTGATCTATTGATCCGGATCTTCTGCAATCCTGGTTTGGATGAAATTATCATTGTACCACCAACATATGGGATGTATAAGGTTTGTGCCGATATATCCGATGTAAGAGTAAGAGAATGTTGGTTAACTCCTAATTTTCAACTCGATCTTCCTGCAATCATAAACTCGAGCACTCCAAACACCAAGCTGCTTTTTATTTGTTCCCCTAATAATCCAACCGGCAATCTGATACATGCTGAGTTTGTAGTCGAAGTCCTGAAAATATTTCCAGGGATAGTGATTCTGGATGAAGCATATATCGATTTTGCCGAAGAAGCAACCTGGTTACCAAGGCTAAACGAATATCCAAATCTGGTTATACTCCAAACTTTTTCGAAGGCCTGGGGTCTCGCTGGTATCAGACTCGGATTGGCTTTTGCCAGCATAGAGATCATCAACTTGATGAACAAAGTCAAGCCACCTTATAATATTAATAAATTGACCCAGGAACACGCTTTCCATGCCCTTCAAGAAGGCGTTGGTAATAAAAATCAGGAGATTTTTGAGATCCTATCCGAAAGAAACCGGATGGCCACTCTCCTGGTACAAAGTCCCAAAGTACTCCAGGTATATCGCTCTTCAGCCAATTTTCTCCTGGTGCAATTTCAGGATCCTCAGGGAGTTTACACTCATCTGAAAGCAAAGGGGATCGTTGTCAGAGACAGGAGTAGTACTCCATTGTGTGGCGGATGTCTCCGAATTACAATCGGAACGCCGAAAGAAAATGACATGGTTATAGATGCATTAAATGAACTGTGAAGTGAAAAAGATTTTATTTATTGATCGCGATGGCACCATTATAGTCGAACCAAAGGATACATTTCAGATAGATTCAATTGATAAGCTGGAATTTTTACCCGGCGTTATTTCCAGTCTGAGACAAATTGCAGAGGAACTTGATTATGAATTGGTTATGGTTACAAATCAGGATGGTCTTGGAACAAATTCATTTCCGACTGATACCTTCTGGCCGCCGCATAACCTAATGTTGAAGATTTTAGCGGGTGAAGGTGTACATTGGAAAGAGATCGTCATTGATCCGAGTTTTTCAAGTGAAAAATCACCTGACCGAAAACCAGGCATTGGCCGGGTCAAGCACTACATGTTGGGTGATTATGATCTATCGAATTCATATGTAATTGGTGATCGGTTAACGGACATGCTGTTTGCCTGTAATCTGGGTTGCAAAGGTATACTTCTGGGCCAGTCTGAAGATGACGCTGACAACCATCTTGTCGAGGATGAGGATCTGAGCGAGACGATAACTATTCATGCTGATCATTGGAGTAGCGTGTACCAGTATCTCAGGAATCTGGACAGAACAGTAATTCACACACGTAAAACTTTAGAGACAGAAATTGAAATCACAGTAAATCTGGATGGATCAGGCGTTACTGACATAAAAACAGGGTTATCATTTTACGATCATATGCTTGATCAATTGGGTAAGCATGGGGGTCTTGATTTGACCGTCAGAGCCAGGGGTGATCTTCATATTGATGAACATCATACGATTGAAGATACTGCGCTGGCACTAGGTGAAGCATTTCTTCTGGCCTTAGGTAATAAGAGAGGAATTGAACGGTATGGATTTGCATTACCCATGGACGATTGTGAAGCTATGGTTACTTTAGACTTTGGAGGAAGGCCCTGGTTGGTCTGGGATGCTGAGTTCAAAAGGGAGAAAATCGGTGATCTGCCAACGGAGATGTTTTTTCATTTTTTTAAGTCTTTTTCAGATGCAGCCAGATGTAACCTCCACATCAAAGCTCACGGCTTGAATGAACATCACAAGATCGAAGCTATTTTCAAGGCATGGGCCCGGTCTATCAAGCGGGCAGTGCGTCGGGACATGGAACATTTTGATTTACCAAGTACAAAAGGCACCTTGTAATGAGAGTCGCAGTGATAAACTACAATGCAGGCAATACGAGATCCGTGTACTATGCACTCCAGCGCTTGGGTGTCGATGCTATTTTTACCAATAATGTAGAAGAAATATTGACTGCTGACAAGGTGATTTTCCCCGGTGTAGGAGAAGCTAGTAGCACGATGAGATACTTAAAGGCTCTTGGTTTGCATGAAGTAATTCCTCAATTAAAACAACCTGTTTTGGGCATTTGTCTGGGCATGCAATTGATGTGTCGTTATAGCGAAGAAAATGATACTGAATGTCTTGGTATCTTTGATGTGGATGTAAAAAAGTTTGTGCCTCGCAATCAGGAAAAAGTGCCACACATGGGCTGGAATCGGATTCTTCAGCTAAATGGAGACTTATTTGACAAAGAATTGGAAGGTTCGTATACCTATTTCGTTCATAGCTATTATGTACCAGTATTTCACTCTACCAGAGCGGTTTGCGAGTATATCCACCCTTTTTCCGCAGCTGTAAGTTTTAATAATTTTCACGCTAC
This sequence comes from Saprospiraceae bacterium, assembly GCA_041748995.1. GTDB lineage: Bacteria > Bacteroidota > Bacteroidia > Chitinophagales > Saprospiraceae > JABDMH01. Next base: position 4,135 of record JBGTCB010000132.1, read on the forward strand.
CCAATTTCACCCGGAAAAATCAGGTCTCGTTGGAGCAAGGATTATTAAACATTTTCTGGCAATTTAAGATGCATCAATGTATATAATCCCTGCAATAGATATTATCGATGGTCAATGTGTTAGACTGGAGCAAGGCATCTATGATCGAAAAAAGGTTTATCATAATGATCCCGTAGAGGTGGCAAAAATGTTTGAGGACCACGGTATCGAACGTCTTCATCTCGTAGATTTGGATGGAGCCAAAGCGAATAGAGTTATTAATCTAAAAGTACTCGAGCAAATCATTTTGCAGACGAATCTGCATGTAGATTGGGGTGGAGGTATCAAATCCCGACA
>JBGTCB010000133.1:0-2020 GCA_041748995.1 Saprospiraceae bacterium
GATTTGTGCCTCTGAGGCACAACGAAGATCTGGTAGATCTTCGAGCGAATGAACCGCTCGCGGATGGGAAAGCATGGTCACCATCATGGTGAGCATCAAAAATCGATGATGTGCCCGTATTTGCAGCAATTCTGTCTTGTAATAGAAAGTCTAATGCATAATCCCGGTTTAAGAGACAGAGTAGAAATATCAGAAAACAAATAGATTAAAACCTTAAAAGCTTGGACAGTAAACCCCTCTGTTTTCAGATCCGCAAACAGTATAAATCAACGAAAGCTCAAAAGCCCCATTGCCATTGCTGGCTGTTCTTAAATCGGACACATTCCAATCATAGGAAAATCCGATTCCAAAGTTCTGGTACTCAAATCTGGTGGAAAGGATGACTGCATCAGCGCCCATGCTGCTCTTAGAACCTCCATTGTCAGGCGATGTAAGAAGATAGTTGTTTACCATTCTTAACCAGGCTCCAACTTGAAATGTATTGGAAGTGTATTGATCCTGAGCTAATGTAAAACGCAGACTGGTACCAAGGTTAAGTAAGAAGGAGGGGCCCTGGCGAAAGATAACTACCCCGGGTACTAAACCAAGATCGTCACCCAGAGCAAATTCTCCACCGCCATGAATGGTCAGTTTTGAGTAGATCGGTACGATTGAATCCTGGGTAAAACTGACATCCGGACTATTCAAATGATGAAAAGCGGTGCCCACAAAGAAACTATTATTCTTATTCAGGAGAGTAAACCACAGCAAGCCAGCTGAAACATCGGCATAGGTGAAATTTTCCCTGGCCAGACTTTCGCCTGATGGTCGTGTTGGATCAAACCCTCCGTTGCCATCATGCTGACTGCCAAATTTTAATTTTAGAAAATCAATGGACCTTTGTGTTATTCCCGCATCAACTCCAACTACCAGGTGATGAGCCAAATCGCGATTTCCGCCCATTCTACGGCTGTAAGACCCTGAAAGTCTCGCTTGTAGTGTTTGAAAATCAGCTTCTCCGGCCACATCACCCCATAAGGTCCCACCAATACCAAAATTATCGTATCTGCCTACTGGTATCTTTCGATCGTATGAAGCTGAATAAGTGTTAAAAGCATTGGAATTCAGGATACTTGCCCACTGATTCCTATAGTTCGCTACGAACCGGCTATTACAGTTCATGACACCTGTCATAGCAGGGTTTAGATTGAGCGGAGACATATAAAACTGGGAAAAGTGTATATCCTGGCTCATCAACCAATTTACACTAAGCAACAGCGCTAAACTGGCCAGTAAAAGGTTCTTATTCATATGCGACAGATCTAACCTGAAAGTAAATCTAATACTTTTTTCAATGGCACTTGCCAACCATATCTCCATTAAAACGTATTTTGCCCGGTCTCATTACAATCTCAGTCCGTTTGTTTTTAGTATTCTATTCTATACCATCAAGCGAAACAGGTCCAGGAGGCTGTTGACATACAACTCACCCTGGTTGACTTTCCATGTGATTCCCCTCTTTGACAATTACCCTTCTCAATGCCTGTGGCTTCTGTTGATCCCCAGCCCGGCATGCCTGGCCAGACGGGTCAGTCAGTTACCCTGGTAGCTTTCTTCGTCTCGCCATCCTACACGGTGCTTTAAGACTTCAAAATCAACCTGAATATTAGATAATCTGCTAACTTTCAATCTCCTCTTTCCATCTGGCGCCATATTGTTCTACCAGGATGTTATCATAATGATCAGAACGTTCAAATAAATAATGAAGCAGTTGCTTTCCTGTCTCTACATTTAGATACCTGTCATAAATGATCAGTGAAAGAATGATCTCGTTGCCTCTGACACTGAAAGAAAGATGATTCATGGTGTAGTTTTCTTTAAGCAGGTACTCATAAATCGGACCAATGTCTTTCTTGGGTAATTGAGCCAGGAAAGCATCACCAATAATCAAGCCACTCTCCTCATGATAACTTAACATGATACGGGCACTCCCCTCTTCAATTTGCCAATGAGTAGGTCCTATTCTTGTCAGATCAATGGA
>JBGTCB010000134.1:0-8469 GCA_041748995.1 Saprospiraceae bacterium
GTTTTTTTCAAGACCAAAACGGTAATTACTGGTTTGGCACAGGTGTTGGTCTAAGCCGACTTAATGTAACAACTGCCTTGATTGACGGACCACAACCTGATTCTAATCAATTGTTTACCAACTATATTGTACCAAATCTGATATATAGTGTTACTGACATCACATCGGATAAGAGTGGGAATATTTGGTTCATTTCAAACGGATCTGGGCTCTTCAAATATGATGGTCAAGAATTTCTAAATTACTCGACTACCCAAGGACTTCTAAGCAATGAAGCATACAACATCATCGCAAGTCAATCAGGAAATCTATGGATCGGAACCAAAATCGGGTTGAGTCTATTTGATCATAAAACGTTTACCCATTTTGTCAGGAAAGATGGTATTGTCTATAATACTATTTTATGCATGATGGAAGACAGCCAAGGTACATTGTGGTTAGGTAGTGCAGTCGTCAATCGTCTGGACGGTCAGCGATTCACTCATTTTACGACTTCTCAGGGGCTGGCAAATAACGACGTCTGGAGCATTGCTGAAGACAAAAACACAGGTCACATTTGGTTTGCCACCCAAGGTGGTGGTGTAAGTCGGTATGAAGGACCCGGTGTCATAAATTACACCACCGCTCATGGCCTGGCTTACAATGGGGTAACAGGTATTGCTGAAGATAAGAAAGGTACCCTTTGGTTTGGCACCTTTGGTAGTGGGGTAAGTCGCTATGATGGAAATAGCTTCACCAATATCAGGTTAAAACAAGGTCTGGCAGACAATTCGGTGTTCTCTATTCTGGAAGATGACCAGGGACTTCTCTGGTTTGGGACAAATGGGGGAGTAAGTATGTTTGATGGTGCAGTTTTTACGAATTACAATCAAACTCATGGGCTGGGGAGCAATACGGTTTTTAGCATTACTCAAGATCGATCAGGAAATCTATGGTTTGGTACAACATCGGGGATAAGCCGGTACGATGGTCATAGCTTTACCAATTTTAATAGTAAGCAGGGATTGTCAGGTAATTATGTTTACACCACCATGGCAGATCGGAATAATCAGCTATGGATTGGCACCTTTGGTGGTCTTAGCCGTTTTGACGGTGAGCGATTTACCAACTATTCGACTGCACAGGGGTTGGCTAATAGCTCAATCCATTGCATGCTGGAGGACAAGACTGGGCATCTATGGTTTGGATCAGATGGGGGAGGTATAAGCCGTTATGACGGTAAAGGTTTTGCAAATTTCTCAACTCAAGAGGGCTTAGCGGACAACGTGGTTTATGATATGGTCGAGGATAAAGACGGGACTCTTTGGATTGGAACCAATCAGGGGTTAAGCGGTCTGAAATTTCAACACCGCAACCCAGGCATAGGACGAAGGGTTATAACGGGTGCCGGACTATTGGATATAAGCAATGACGAATTAAATCAATACCAGCCTGTTTGGGAAACATATAATGACTATACCGGATACCCTATCAAGGATGTAAATGTGGGGGCCATGTTTTATGATAGCAAAGGAATCATCTGGGCTGGTACGGGCAGCGACAAAACTGCACTGGTGAGGTTTGATCCATCGTCAATTCATAAAACCACCAATGCGCCTAGTGTTGCAATTGCAGGAATTAAAATTAATGAGGTGGCAGTGAGCTGGTCAAGTCTTATCGAATTGCCGACGAAACCAACTTTTGGTAAAGTGGTACCTGCCCACATCACTGAAGAGATAACCACCTTTGGCAAGCTGCTAACTGATCAGGAACGAAAAGTGATGCGGCAGAACTATAAGGGTATTAAATATGACAAGATTGCTCCATTTTATGCGGTTCCTCAAAACCTCGTATTGCCTTACCAACACAATAATTTAACTATCGATTTTCTTTCAATCGAATTGGCACGTCCTCATCTGATCAACTATCAATATATCCTGGAAGGTCTGCAGGAAAACTGGAGCCCGATTCTTAAAAAGACCAGTGCTACTTTCACGAACCTACGAGAACGTAATTACTCATTCAGAGTCAAAGCCCAGGGAGTTAATGGCGTATGGAGCGAACCGATCAGCTATCAATTTAGAATTCTGCCCCCCTGGCATCGAAGTTGGTGGGCACTCTTTATCTATTTTGGAGCATTACTGGGACTAACTTATCAAGCTTACAATTTTCAAAAACGCCGAATTCTAAACGCAGAACTCAAAAAGGCAAAAGCAAGAGAAGATAAAATTCTTGCCTTAAATGCGCAGCGAGAAAAAATCAGTGGTGACCTGCACGACGAGCTTGGCACCGAGCTTAGTAAAATCCTTTATCTCACCGAGCGAAACACAGACTCTCAAGACTCTAAACTATTGCAGCAGATTAGCTTTCTTGCTGAAAACTCTATCAAAAATATGCGCGATATGCTCTGGGTACTTGATAACAAACATGACAGTTTGCTCAGCCTCCTGGATAAAATACATGATCAAATCACCAGAACCTTCCAAAATGCAGGAATAGATATCCAAACTAATTTTCCACCAATCATTCCAACGGTGTCACTCATCGCAGAATTGCGTCGAAACCTATATCTACTCGTCAAGGAGAGTCTTCAAAATTGCCTTAAACACTCAGAAGCCAGCTTAGTCAAGATTGTCTGTACCTTACAAAACGGAAAATTAGTTTTAGAGATCTGCGACAATGGAAAGGGCTTCGATTTAAAGAAAGTGCCTGGTAGAGGTCACTACGGCCTAAGATCCATGCAAAAAAGAGCTGATCAAATTAATGCAGTTTTAGAAATTTTTTCGGAGTCCCATAAAGGCACAACCGTTCGAATTGAGTTTCCCATAGGAGACTAATCGACATTATCGCTTTTCTTATTACGGATACATCTCTCGATCACGGATAGATTAAAGAGTGCCTTCTATTATCTCTCAACCCACCAGAGACGCCCAAACCCAGGCCGAATCTCAAGCCAAATTTACCAACCTCAATTTAAAAAAGATAACTAAAGTTATCTTGCCCGAGTGCTGTACCAGGTCTATCTTTATCAAAGAGACCAAGCCAAAGTCTTATCACATGAAAAGGGCCCTTTTAAGATGGTTTTATTTCACATTATCTGTGAAATAAAACAAAATGTAAAATTAATATCAGGTCAATCTATTAAAATCTACTAAATCCAGATAGCGGCAAAATAAAGAAATATCATTTCACCCAATAATCGACGTTTTACCGAAACTCCCGGAAAGCAGACTAGTCATTTTACGGTTTCACGAAAATCTTTACTAAAACAATAAAAACTGTATTAACGATTCGCGATCCTTGATCCTGGTGCCCCAAGCCACGTGGCATTTTCAATTCGCAATAACCGGATCATCTCGCTTGTATCATGAGGCAAGCCGCGCCGCATTCCTGTAGACGTCTTATGGTGCCAAACTAGCTAACATCCATATATCAGGCCTGCCTAAACAGCATTATTTGACATGCCCTATTTTGAAACTATGGTCATTGCATTTGCAATAAAACAAATAAAATAAGTGGTTGTCTCAAAGTTAAAGAATGGTAATACAGCAATAAATAAAAAATATACAATAATAATTAAGAATAAAAATGCCATGAAAAACAAAGTATCATATCAAACTGGGTTACAAAAAACCAAAAGGGCAACAACAAAACTAAAATTTGCACTTGTCATCTGTATCGTAATTAGTATTGTCAAAGTACACCTTCTAGCCATGGGTCAATTTCAACAGGAATCAATATCAAACATCAAGTCCAAATATCTCCACAACAATAAAACAGTAAGCATCGAGGTGGAATCAGCTCTGGGTTCACTACTGGAATCTGACAATTTAGAGTTTAACCAGGCTTAGTACTATATCCCGTTGTCTTATAATGCGGCATACAAAACCTGAAATTTCTCACGATCAAGCTGAAAATCAAAATATCAAGTTTCCAAGGTACCTTTGCGAGAGTATGTGATAGATTTCACCTAAGGGTACCTCTATTTACCTCTGAATGAGGAAAAATTTAATAAGATGCAAGCCAGACAAGGCTGGAGGAAGAAAGATAGCTGTAGCTATCTGACTGACCTGTCTGCCATGGCCCGCCAGGCAGGCGATCAACGAAGTATGGCGACACATATTATTGAATAAATTTTCAAAGAAAATTGTTTTTACCATGAATGGGGTTGATAGAGGCACCCCTAATGTATTTAACATTTTTATGCGTATCAGATCATCTTCGATTGCTAATCAATGTAAGATGGTTTCAACTCCAGGGCTTGGAAGATTGCATTCAAAATAAAATATGATTACTTTGAGGCCTCAGACACGCCAGTGAGACCAAACTAATTTGGGTCGCGGTTTCGAGACATGCTTATTATGCATATCTTTAATCATGGTCACGAGAATTAGCATAGTAGAAGATTCAAAGGAAATCAGAGAAGGTCTACAGCAACAAATCAACGCTACGGAAGGACTCATTTGCAGTGATACCTATGAAGATGCCGCAATTGCCCTAAATGGCCTGAATTCACATCTGGTTGATTTAGTTATTATGGATATTGGGCTTCCCTTCATGTCAGGTATCGAATGCATGATGAGGTTAAAAAGAAAGCAACCCAATCTGGCAATAATCATGTTTACCGTATTTGATGATACAAATACCATCTTCGAATCATTGAAGGCGGGGGCAAACGGATATGTTCTGAAAGACGAAAAACCTGTAGGTGTCATAAGGGCAATTCAAGATTATCTTGCAGGAGGTGCCCCTATGAGTATGGGTATTGCTCGCAAAGTCATGGAGAGTTTTCACAAATATGGTCCGGAAAATCCCTATGCAGAAGTTTTAACCGATCACCAACAGGTCATACTTCGGCATATAGCCCAAGGCAAACTTAATAAAGAAATTGCTGATCAACTTTTTATCACAGAAGGATCTGTAAAAGTTCAAATAAGTAGAATTTATCAAAAATTGCACGTCAATAACCGGGTCGAGGCCGTCAACAAATATATAGGTTATAAACTGTAGTGTTCCTCCATAAGTACACCGACATTCGACACCAACTTGGCTGCGTATTTTCAACCCAATCCTTCCCTCCACAATAAGTTCGGCCGTATCCTATCGGTCAAATCGAGAATAATGTCTTGCCCTGGACTGAGAGATCAACCAGTCCTATCTTGAAATGGAATGTCAGTTACCTATGCATCGCTGACTATTCTAACTTAGGGTTTCACCATCGATTCTAATTAAGGGTCCACTGATCATGGGCCATCAATAACAGGCATTAAAGCTATTGGGGAGGTTAGAATAAATACACTGACAAAAGTTATTCTATCTATGGAGACTTACTGAACATCACTCCATATCAACCATATAAATCAAGACATCAAACACACCATCATCTTTAATCACCTACTCCACCAGCACAAATCCTGCCCAATACAGCGGATCCGGTCTTTTAGCTCTAATGCTTGACTGGGCCTTCCGGAAAGCTTCTGACAAATTCATTTTTTTGTTGAGCCAATTGGTATAAAAAAGGGTCATTAATTCCTGAGTAGCAAAATCGGGCACTTGCCAAAGACTCATTAAGACATTTTTTGCACCGGCCATTTTAAACGCCCGTTGCAATCCGTAGACTCCTTCATTACCTTTGATATCACCAAGTCCGGTTTCACAGGCGGAAAGAACAACCAATTCGGTTTCTGATAAATCCATCTGGCTGACTTCATACGCGGTAAGAATCCCGTCCTCAAGATTTTCCAGCGGTTTGCCTCCGGTCCATACATGATTAGCACCAGCTAAAATCAATCCGGATCGAATCAAAGGATGTTCGCTGAATCTGAATGCAAGTCCTTCTTCAAATATTTCAGCTTTCATAGGCTTTTTAATTTGGGGATCAGGAGAAAAATAGCCGTGGGTTGCTAAGTGTAATATGCCTGGGGAGTCTGAATTAGTACCTATAAGTCGAAAATTCTCTTCAGAGGCCGAATCACCCAAAAACATCAGAACGTCCAGACCATTAGCCTGACAAATCTTGGTAACTGTTTTTGCCTCTACTTCTGTCCAGGGAAGATATTTCCAACCCCTAACCGGACCAGCAGAGCTAGTTACAGGACCTACAGCATCAAATGAAATTCTCCTTTCAGGATCTGTAAAAGACTTTAAATTAGCCCCGACCCCTTCTTTAAATCTGCTATCCATTTCGTATTCTATCCCTCCAAAAACTGTAGCCGACGCGGAAAATAAATTGCTTTTTCCATCTTCATTATAATTGGTCAATTGAGTGGTGCTTCCTAGCTGGTGAAATCGATAGCGAACATCCAGGGTCTCACCATTTTTCGATCTAAGTCCCGAAATTGGAATCCGATGGATTAAACCGGATGGAGAAAAATAAACTTGATCTACATTAGAAAGATAGGGTTCGAGAGGATACCAGATCAAATTGTAAAAAGAGCGCTGATTGTTTTCGAAGACTCTAGCACCGCTCTCATCATTTCTCAGATCTTCTCTTGCAATTAATGATGCTAATTCATCCTCTACAAAAAGTGTTACAAACCGAGGTGACTCCCAACCCTTCCTAAGTAATAAGGCACCATATATCACCGAATCCGTCGGATCAGGATTAAAGTAATTAAAATGTACAAACTCAATTGCAATAGCATCAGGAAGCAATGATTGCTGAACATCTCGCCAATTGACCTCCCGAAAGAATGGCTCGTAACCTGCCACATTTCGCACCAATTCTTTTTCCAGTGAGTCCACCTTGCCTTCGAAGTCCCACCCTTGGATTCTTTCAGAGAGCGGTTTACTATATTGATTCGCCAATTGATAATAGTAGGACCGCAGCTCAGCAGTGGTATTTTCTAAGCCCTCACTACTGGCCGCCAGCCTTCTGATTTGCCGATTAACTCGAAGCAGAAAACCCTTCTGAAATAATACCTGATTGTAGGTTTTGCCCCAAAAATCTCCTTCTTCCCTTTTTAGCGAAAAGGAATAATAAATCTCATTATTCCTATCAAATAACCCCAAATAATTAGTTAGCTCTTTTGAGGAAAGATATCCAGCAGTATATTTTAACAATTCATGCTCTATATTATTAGCTTCCAGTAAGTAATTTTCAGTGGAATCCAGGTGATTTCTTTTCCAGCTGATCTTGGCCAATAATTGTAGTGTTTCCGCTAGGTCCTTGTGGAATCTCCCTAAACTCCTTTCCTGCAAAATCCTCGCGTTTAATAAAACTTCTTCTGCCTTATCCAATCGATCCATATTATAGTATAGCTTACCCAGAAAGTAAAGACACTGCGCGTATTCATAATGCTCTTTACCAAGATTTTTCTCTACATTTTCCAGGGCCTCACGAATGAGACCTTCCGCCTTTGAAAATTGCCCCTGATTCATGTATAAAAGACCTAGGTTTGCCAAAGTCTCAAAGTAGTTTTGATCAGACTCATGCAAATGGTTATATATTTCACGTGCTTCCAAATAAAGCATTTCCGCCTTTTCCAACTGATCAGTATTGTAATATACAACAGCAAGATTGGTTATGGCTTTGGCGTATTCAGGGTGATCTATGCCTAATTTTTGACCTCGAATATCTATTACCTTTAATAAGGTTGTCTCCGCTTTTTCAAATTGGCCTGTCTTCACATACAGTCTTGCAAGGTTATGCAATACAACTGCGTAACTGGGGTGCTCGGTTTGATTTTTATTTTGGAAATAGCTTGTGCATTTTTGATAACAAACCTCTGCTTTTGAATATTCACCCATGGCAATATACAGGGTTGCCAAATTGGTAGTTGGAATCATTCGGCATTCGACCGGGATTCCATTCCGATCCGGACATATCTCGATCGCCTGTAAAAACAAAGGCTCCGCCTTTTTAAACTGACCTAAAGTATAGTAAAGATTGCCCAGACTGTTCAAGCTTGCTGAATAATCTGGATGGGATTGGTCAAGTTTTTTTTCTCGAATCTTTTTTGCTTCCAGCAGATAACTTTCGGCTTTATGGGGCATACCCATAAAAGTATAAAGAGTGCCCAGTGTGTTTATACTAGCGGCATAACTTATGTGATCAGGTCCTAATGTCTTTTTCTTAAAAGCAATGGTCTCGAAAAGGATAACTTCCGCTTCCGGATACTTGCCAGTTTGCCGGTATAAAAGACCCAAATTATTCAATGTTGCCATGTAATCCATCGACTCGGTTCCCAAGACTTCTTGCCTAATTTGCTTTGTTAGAATCCAATATTCTTCAGCCCTGGCATAATCGGCGTCTAAATAATAACATTTCCCCAAAGAATGCAGGCATTTTGCGTAGCTGACATCTTTTTTGCCAAAATTTTCCTCCGCTATTTGCAGTCCTTGCTCAAGTAATTGGATTGCCTCACCAATCTGACGAGTTTTCAGAAGGTTTTCTCCCTTGTCCACTAAACTGTCCACTTGGTTGATCAATGCCGAATGGGATAACTGAGCCTGCAGCGAAATAAAATTAATCTGGAGGAGAATGATCGT
>JBGTCB010000135.1:0-3726 GCA_041748995.1 Saprospiraceae bacterium
TTCTCAAATGATTATGTCCGGCCAAACACCTGGAGATACCGGGACTATTTGATTCGATCTTTTAATGCAGACAAACCATATGATCAATTTGTTGTAGAACAGATTGCAGGAGATGAAATCGATCCCGAAAATCCGGAGATGCTGATTGCCAGCGGATATTTAAGGATGGGACCCTGGGAACATACCGCCATGAGTGTTGCCAAAGAAACAAGGCAAATTTTTCTCGATGATGTTGTCAATAGCATTGGGGAAACATTTCTCTCAACGCCACTAATGTGTGCCAAATGTCATGACCATAAATTTGATCCCATTCCCAGCCTTGACTATTATCGTATGCAGGCAGTATTTGCTACCACTCAGTTTGCAGACCGTCCGGCTCCTTTTCTTCCGGAAGAGAATATCACCCTGCTCGAGGACGAAAAAAATCGCATCAAAAGCTGGATCCACAGCACCAAAGAAGATCAGCATCGAATCCTGAATAAAGAAGAAACCGCCGCAAAAAATTGGTATGCAGAAAGGGGCGAATTGTATCAAACGAAGCGAGACCGGCGAAACCTGCCCCAGGATAAACAACCACCCAGGTATCACGGTCTGACCTATGCTGACCTGGGATACCGCAAAGTCTTGCAAAAACGATTACAAACATTAGATGCAGAGGCACGGAGGTTCGAACCACTGGCTTTCTCGGTATATAATGGTCCGGATCGGATGGTGTCCAGCGGTCGAAAATTTAACCTTCCCGAGGGTTCCAGCGACTCCCTGCCAAAAACCTATTTGCTACAGGCCGGTTCTGTTTTTTCTCCTTCCGATGAGGTAAGTCCGGGTATTCTTCAGGTTATTCCGGCACTTTACAAATATGAGATGGGAGTAGATTCCACCGATCTCGATATCCGGATTCCGGCAGGAAAAGATCAACGACGATTATCCCTGGCCAGGTGGCTGGTGCATCCGGATCAGGCTATTACAGCCCGCTCCATCGTGAACCGAATCTGGCAATTCCATTTCGGCAAAGGATTGGCTGATGATCCGAATAATTTTGGAGTTTCTTCTAAGTATCCGGTCAATGCCGTTCTCCTCGACTGGCTTGCTGCATATCTGATTAAACACCAATGGTCTCTGAAAAAATTGCACCGGATAATCATGACTTCCGGTGTTTATCAACGGAGTTCTACCCCGGCAGATCCTGTAAAACAGAAGCTTGTGGATCCTGACAACCAGCTCCTTTCCCATTTTAACCCCAGACGGTTGGATGCGGAAGAGCTTAGAGATGCGATGCTTCAGATGTCCGGTGAATTAAATAAGATGATGGGAGGAATACCGGTGCGACCGGAGATGAATCTTGAGGTCGCCCTGCAACCCAGACATATCATGGGATCGATTGCTCAGGCTTACCAACCTTCCCGGACTCCGGAGGAACGAAACCGGCGTACCGTTTATACGGAGCGGATACGAAGTCTGGAAAATCCCTTTCTTTCCGTCTTTAATCAACCCCGCACCGAGATTTCCTGCGGTCAACGGAATCTCTCCACGGTGACCCCTCAGGTATTTGCATTATTTAACAATGAGCAGGTCAGGAGCCGGGCTTTGGCATTGGCCATGAAGGTGATGAAGGAAACAGATGAGCCTAGAGATCAGATCGCTCTCGCTATCACCTCGGTATGGTTGCGGGAACCAATGGAAAATGAGATTACCCAGGCGGTCGAATACATCAAAAGGATGATTTCCTATCACGAGAAAACGGCTACCCCTCCGGTCGAAAGACCTCTGATAGTCAAGCGTGACATGTTTGAAGAGATGACCGGAGAACCTTTCTCTTACTATGAAAAGCTGGACATTCATGAGGTGTATGAACCCGATTTACACTATTCTGAGGTGAATCCTTCGGAACGGGCATTGGCTGATTTTTGCCTGATATTGTTTAACAGTAACGAATTTGTCTATGTCTACTAGCCGGTTTCGCAAATACACCCGACGTGATCTGATTTATGGGTTAGGTTCGGGCATTGGTGCGGTTGCTTTATCCAGTCTTCTTGGCTGCCGGCCAAAACTTGATCCACAGGTTATCGCTTCAGCTCAGGATGGTCCTCTTTCTCCCAAAGCCCCGAGAATCACCCCTAAGGCCAGGTCCTGTATTTTTTTAACGATGGAAGGTGGTCCATCACACATTGACACTTTTGATCCAAAACCGGCTCTGGAAAAATATCACCTGAAGAAATTCCAGCGAAGCGGGGAAGAATTTAGTGCTATGGCATCGGGTGAACGATACATCGTACAAAGTCCTTTTACAAGTCGAAAAGTGGGAAATTCGGGGGCAGATATGAGTGAACCTTTCCAGCACTTAGCCCGGGTTGCCGATGAAATCTGTTTTTATCGTGGTCTGCAGGCAGAGTCGGTCAACCATCCCACGGCGATGTACCACATTAATACCGGCAATCAGTTTGGTGGAGAGCCATCTATGGGGGCATGGGTGACCTATGGACTGGGCACGATGAATGAGAATCTGCCGGCTTTCGTGGTACTCCCGGAGCTTGCATGGCCGCAGGGCGGCCCGGCAAACTGGTCCAATGGCTTCCTTCCTGCTCATTATCAGGGCACACCTTTCCGGTCAAAAGGTACACCCATTCTCAACATTGACCCACCGCCGGGAGTCAGCCATTACCATCAAAAGGAGAGTCTGGCACTGTTAAATGCCTTCAATAAGCAACATATAGAGAAGCACCCTGAACACGAGGAACTCAGTGCCCGGATAGAAAGTTACGAACTGGCATTTCGCATGCAGATGGAAGTACCGGATGTCATCAACATTGATTCTGAGCCCGAGCATATAAAAGAGCTGTATGGTATCGGTGATGCCCCGACTGAATCTTTTGGAAGAAAATGTCTCATGGCACGCCGACTCGTGGAAGAAGGTGTGCGCTTTGTTCAAATATATTCATCCGGTTGGGATTCTCATGATTTTCTGGGAAGGGCACATGGATCATTGATCCGCAGTATTGACAAACCCATCACTGGTCTTATCCAGGATTTGAAACAACGTGGCCTATTGGATGAGACCTTAATTGTTTGGGGTGGTGAATTTGGTCGAACGCCTGACAATGGTATACGGGAGGGAGGTGTGGCCTACGGCCGGGATCACAACCCTGATGCCATGACGGTATGGTTGGCGGGTGGAGGTGTAAAAGCAGGTCATACTATCGGAGCGACCGACGAACTGGGTCAGACCGCAGTCGAGGCAGTTCATCCAATCTCCGATTTACATATCACAATTCTAAAACTTCTGGGCCTCGAAGATCATAATTTGACCTATTTCCATAACGGAAGGCATAAGCAATTATCCCAATTTGGGGGCAATGCCATTGATGAATTGTTATCTTAAACTATTATTCTGGCATTTTCTTGAACAACCATTGCGTGGTTCTGTGGTTAAATTCCTAAAAAGAATCGAAGGCATTAATCTGAGCGGTATAAAAATTGTTAAATGAAGGTTCCTGGCTAATTAATAGGATTGAAAGGCAATGAAAAATGGTCAGGAAATCGTTTGTTTATAACTCTTGGTGTCAAAAAGGCAACATCAATATGAGGAGTACTATCCAAATCTTTCATATCGGACTGGCCCTATTATCTCTTGGACTTTTTAGTTCCTGTGGCATCATCCGGTCCGTAATCTACATGGCTCCCAATACAAACGATTACCGGCATGACCCTCAACAGAAAATTGAATCATCT
>JBGTCB010000136.1:0-4204 GCA_041748995.1 Saprospiraceae bacterium
GATCATACTTAGAAAATAATAAGGGTCTGTCGGTGATGTTTTCATTAATCATGATTTCGGGTTTCAGAGAAGGACCCATCACCCCGGCTGTAGAGGTAATGACGATTTTTTTTACCCCTTCCTCTACCGCTACCGAGAGAAGATTGGCAGTTCCCTGGACATTGATACGATAGTAGTGAGCAGGATCTTTTGACCATATACCTGCAAATGCAGCCAGATGGAAAATCTCATCACAACCTTTGACGATATTTCGCAAACTTCGGATATCTGACAGATCGCCTTTTACCAATTCGATTTGGGGATGTTTCAACAGTTCTGCGGTCTTTGCCTCCGATCGGAACATAGCTTTTACAGCCGCGCCCTGCTTTGCAAGAGCCAGGGTCAATGGGACACCAACGTACCCGGTAGCTCCTGTGACTAGCGTTTTCATCGGGATTTTCTGATTGAGATTTTGGGATGAAAATATAACGAAAACCATTCATTCGAAAGAGCAAGAACGGTATGTATTATGATAGCTGGCCAGACGGAGTTGCTCTTTATAGTGAGAAAACATAAAATAATCCCGAATGGTATGGATGCAATGGTTTCCTTGAGGCCCTTGGGAACATGGACAAAAGCATAAATACAAATATTCAGGGAAACAGCGGCAGCTTGATTGAGTGCAACAAGACTGGAAAAAAGTAAAATGCCTCGAAAGAGAAACTCATAGCTACACAAGTAAAGGAACCAGGTAAGTGCGCTCCCACTTATCAGGAAGTATGACCATTCCTGCTTGCGTATTTGAGGATACATTTCCAGGTTGTCTTCCCGGGGAGCATTAAAAAAATTGACAACGAGAATTAGGAACGATAAACCTAAAACGATTAGCCAAATATCAGCTGAGACTAAAGTGAAAAGACCGTAAAACCCAACGGGATGACTTCCGAAAATCACCATGATAGCGGTTGGAAAAAGACCCAGCCAGATAAAACCACTCAATCTATTGAGGTAAATACTCCAGATGGTGAAGTCATAGTTGGTGGTTTTAAATAAATTAATAAACCATTTAAAAGGAGTTTTGTCAAAAAGATAAATAATCACACCTACCGTTACCGATATTACAGCCAGTACAAAATCAGATTCGTTCATATAAAAGAAAAGGTTTCAAAGCATCAGTTATTGGTTGAGAGTCCCAAATCATGAATGATCTTCAACAGATTTTCTTTATGTTTCATTTCTTTCCTTGCGATTGAAAGATCTTTTGTCACTTTCACACCACCGGTATAATATCGGTAAAACCAGGGTAAAACAGAAAGCGTGGCATCAAAGACACTTATTTTGCGGGCTGTATCGAAAAATAGCATGACAAGGGCTCCGTTTAATAGAAGCGAATTTAAGCTGCTTTTTGCGTCACCAAGTAAGATTTGACCTAGGCCAGGCACCACATAGCTAAATATCTGGTAGACTTTGGGATTGGACTCCTCTATTTTCATCGCATTTGCGAAATTGATTTCCAGAGCTGCAGTTTTCTCTGGTGTATCAGAAAGGGTACCAAACGCTGTTTCAGCAGCAACAAAGTCTTTCAATTTATAATGGCAGTAACCTTCATAAAGAGCTAGTTTTTCCGGAGCAATCTCTAAGTCAATCTGGTACAATTCGGTCAGCGCTTTTTGATATTCCTGAGTTTCTATAAAAATCCGGATACGGGCAAATTGAAGGTTGGCTTGCTGCAAGGGGTCTGAAGACAGAAAATAGGACTGATCCAGGTAATTGAGGGTGGTAGGCAGGTCTCCTTTTTCGGAGGCAATCACCGCTAATTTTTCCAGGCAAGCACTCCTGTACTGATTTTCTTTGTCGAAAAACAAGACCCTTTTAAAGGCTTTTTCTGCAGCAATGCTATTGCCCTGCCTGAATTGATCCAGGGCAAAATCAAAAGTCTGGTGCAGATTCTGGCCGGCGCCTTCGAAATAACCCAGACTAATAACGACTATAAATAATCTGATCCACTTCATGGTAAATAGCATCCAGTCTTCGTGAATTATAGTTCCTCGCTGATTGATGAGCACCGTAGATATTTCCCAGATAGAAACCCAAGCTCAACCCTCCATATATCCACCCGGTTACTGTATTTGTGCCTCTCCTCTTAAAAGCGCGGTAACTTTGATATCCCAGCGCAGTTACAAAGAAAAAACTGGTTATTCCTTCTTTGGGGTTTTTTGCATAGAATTTGCCGCTACCGGGGATAATCGCCGAATAAGTGGCCGCCAGCCAGGGTTTATTAGCTTTAAAAGCCTGGGCACTTTCTAGTGTCTGCCGATATGATTCTCTCCAGGAATACTGAATATCACTATTTTGCAAATAAGAAGCTGCCATTGACCAGTCACGGGTCAATAGGGCAAATTCTACCCGGTTACGCAACAAGGCATCATCAGATGTATATCTTAATACGGACAAGCCTTCTTCAAACTTCTTTTCATCTTTTTGAAAAAGCAGGGTGGCAATATATTCTTGTTCGATCCAGCCATTGCTGAGTGATGCAGGGCGATACTTCTTAAAGAGATCATTGGCCAACTCATATTTTCCCTGCTTCCGATATGACTGAGACAATCGTAGTAGGAGGCTGTCATTATGCGATTGCATGAAGAACAGCCGGGCATATTCTTCCGAAGCAAAAGCATACTCACCTTTGGTAAACAGGTAGTTGGCAAATTGATTGGTTGCATCAAATGAATAAAGATCCTGTCCTTTTACCACAGGTTGAATCAGCACGAGTAACATTAAAATCGGATAGTACTTCATTGGTAACAGGTCAATCCACTGGATCAAGCAACTGGCCACTTTCGCGATCGATTGTATAATTTTCCGGACTGAGGTAGTTGCATCTCGATAATCGGTCAAAGGAGCCCATCAGACCCTGGAACACACCTTTATGCTGGATCGACTGCAAGCAATAGGTGGAGCATGATGGAGCAAAAGCACAATTGCGGTTGTCTTGCGATGAAAGGAAGTTTTTATAAAAAAGAAATAAAAACTGAACACCCATTTTTATTTCATTGGATTCTCTTCTCGCAATCGGATACTGTGGCCTTTCCGGTTCCTGGTTTAACTGACTGGTCAGAAAATTCACATCGGATGTCAGTGTATTCTGAGCAGAAAGTCCAGGAAAAAAGAGCAACATAGACCCTATGGCAATAGAATATAGTAATGACGCTTTGATCATGGGTTTTTTTCAGACTGCCAAAATACAATTTTCATAGAGGTTACGGTCAAAGAGCTCATTTCATCAGCATTAGGACACCTCTATTTACCCGTTCATGGAAAAAACAATTTTCTTCGAAAATCTATCCGATAATATGCTGCGCCATACTTCGTTGATCGCCTGCCTGGCAGGCCATGGCAGACAGGTCAGTCAGCTACGGCTATCTTCCTTCTTCGACCCGACGCTAAAGCTTTGGGCGAGTCCCTCCGCCTGGGAGGCTTCGGCCTCCGGAGGACGGCGTCCAGCCTTGTCTTGTGTTGCGATTCGCAAATAAGTATAGCATCTAACTTGTTCTTTTGCACCAATACTTCATCACCAGAGACCTTACGTAGCTTCGGCTATGTGCGGTTCTGCTTCTTTGTCTTGGCACAAAATAATGCGTTTTTATACTAAACTTATTTACAATTCACAACACGAGCTTGCATCTTATTGAATTTTTACTCATTCAGAGGTGAATTCGAGGTGCCCTTTAGTTAAATTGGTTGAAATAAAATTCCTGTCAATATGGCTAAACATTTTTGCATTGTCTTTTACTTATGTTCCATCTTCACTGTCTCTTCTCAGACTTCGTTCGAACTTAATGATGTACTGGGAGCCCCATATTGTGGGGAACTCTGTGCATCCCAGGATGGACAAAAAATAGCCTGGGTAGTCAATGAGATGGGCATCCGGTCCCTGTATACGGCAGAGGCTCCCCTGTATCTTCCAGAATTACGCTACAGAGCAACATATGATGACGGTCAGGTGGTTGGTAACCTGGATTTTGATCACCAGGGTAAGTTCCTGTATTTTGTGAAAGGCAGTGCGCCAAACCGTGATGGGGAGATTGCCAATCCCTCATCTGAGGTAGTCTATCCTGGACGTTTTTTGTTCAGAGTGGATCTTTCGAGCAATCTGACCGATACAATTGGTCCATATTCCAGTTACACAATCAGTCCCGATGACAGATATTTATTGGTCAATACC
>JBGTCB010000137.1:0-7920 GCA_041748995.1 Saprospiraceae bacterium
AGCTGCGCAATGTACATTGGCCATGAAAGAAACGGGGGTACCGGCAAAGTGCATCGCCATAGCTACGCCACGTTCTTCAGCATAATCTCCAATTTTTTTCGTCTCCAGCAATCCACCGGAAGTAGCCAGATCCGGATGTACGATATCAATAGCCTTAGCATCCACCAGCTTGATAAACTCTTCCTTCAGATATATGTCTTCACCGGTGGTGGTTGGTGTTTCTATAGCGTCACTGATTAATTTCCAATGATCCGTATAATTCCAGGGGATGAGATCTTCCAGCCAGGCAAGGCGATATTTTTCCACTGCCCTGCCCAGGCGAATGGCATTATTATGATCAAAATGTCCGTAATGATCGGAGGCCAGAGGTATGCCGTAACCTATTTTATTACGTACTTTTTCAATACGCTCCACCATGATATCCAGAGCTTTATCAGTAATCTGCACTTGAGTTAACTGATGGGTCGAGCCGTAGGTCATGGGATCATTGGTCCATTGCCGGGTCACCTCCCAAAAATTGCTGTTTGTGATGGTATTGGGGTCGACCCTGGCAGCCAGTTCAATGCCAAAGTCCATTTTCAAAAAGGTAAATCCGTCTTCATCCATGCGTTTACTGACCCGGGCCGTAAAATCGGCATCATCCCTACCCATCGGTGTATCCGCATATAAGCGCACTTTATCGCGAAATTTTCCGCCAATAAGCTGGTAGGCCGGGACATTGTAAGCTTTACCTGCCAGATCCCACAACGCCATCTCGACCGCACAAACACCCCCACCCTGTCTTCCGTGAAAGCCGAATTGCTTGATACGCTTGAAGATCAATTCCACACTACAGGGATTCATCCCCAGGATGCGGCTTTTAAGAAACATGGCAAAACGGTAGGAGCCCTGATCCCGTACTTCACCCAGACCATAGATGCCTTGATTTGTATCAATCCGGATCACGGGACAACGGGCATGACCGTTCATCACCACCGCAAAGCGCATGTCGGTGATTTTCAGATCACTGGGTGCAGAAGCACGATTTACTTTGGAAGTAGAATGAGCCATTGTTTCTTCCAGCGGACTAAACATAAAGGCTCCCAGACTCAAACCACCCAATGTGGCTTTTTTAAAGAAGTTCCGGCGGTTCGAATGTACCTGTTGTTCCTCTACTGGTTGGTCTTTGATACCCAGTTTGAGTAACATTTTATCAGAAGGAGTAAGCATATCAGATATTTTATAAATGAGCAAATAGATTGAGGGGTTCAATTTAAGAAATAGTTTGGGAAGTCGAAGGTGGCTGCAAATAGGGTGTACAAATTGCATCTGGTGCAGCAGTCAATTATTCTCCTGACCATGTGCCCCACATTTGCTTTCTGATAGGCGTCCAGGAGCGGCAGTAAAACACTGCGCCCGTATACTGCATGAAAAAGGTGGTATTACTGTAGCCGTGGCCGACTCTGGGGGTACGATCATCAACCTGATAGATTGGACACTGCCGCCTTGTTGGAACTGAGCGTAAAAGGGATTCGGACATCGATTACACCGGTGGCCGGGAACCTAAATATTTCATATATACACCGGCATGGCCCCAAAAAGAAGGACCCAGGGAAATCTCCCCGGGTCCTAAGTTATTCGGTCAGCCGATAAAAGTCTTAATTTTTATTTGCAGAGCTCCACATCCAGGTGAATAACGTAGTATCTATAGTTCCCTACTGGCACTTCTTCCAAGCTTGTTCCTTTATAGGTGGTGAATTTACCAGCGGGCTGCCTACTAGTGGGAAGCTTACCGGCAGCGTATCCCTGAATCTTCACCGTCTCTTCCCCAGCCTGGAGGCTCCAGTCTCCCAGGTTAATGGTCAGTTTACCGTCCTTATAACAGACCGTACCTCCTTCGATCTTTTTCTGACCGGCATAAATATCCTGACATTCACCCTTCGTCGTATCAAAATAATACCACCATGCCTTGCCACCTCCCTTTGTAGAGCCTCCAAAAGCAGTCTCCTCTTTGCACTCCACTACGGCACAAGTATTCCAGCAGAAGGTGATGTTGCTGATTTCTGGAGTATTATTGTTCATACCACCAGTGGGTGGAGAGATCAAACCCGTACCGGATTTACAGTCTTCGGAGTAGGTGTAGATATAGGATGCATTACTTCCTTTAACAATGACCACTAACCCGCAAACATTTCCACTCCAGGACAAAGTCCTCCCATCAAGGGAAATTGACCAGGTGATCGGTCCGACGGTGCCGTTGTGTGGATCCTCAAGGTCTTCAATATCGATTCTAGTACTTGAGACAGCATATCCTCCCGGGCATACATCATTACCACCATTGCCAGGACTACCGTCAGTACGGTCTGGAATGCAGGTACCTGCATTGTTCAAAATAAGAGACGCGTCCGTCAATCCGGTTATCGATGGATTAGTGGAAATTTCCACCAGACCCAGTTCAGTCTGTAAAATATTTGTTTCTTTTTGACAAGCCGACCAAAGCAGCAGTGTCATGGCCAAGGCCATGAAGATTTGAGCGTGTTTCATAACGGATAGTTTAATATGTGTTTGAAATATCTGAGTGCACCTGATGAATGCTGAGATTACCTGTATGGTGTGAAGATACCTGGTGGCAATCATGGGGTTTCTCGCTAACAAAGCTATACATTTTTCCAATAGTTGTATCATTTTTTACTTGAATCAGAACGTAAACATCATACTATATTTCACTCGGTTCCAACGAGAATTATGATCATGACTTCCTTCACTATACTGATGCGGGATATCTCGGGCAATAAAGCCTTCATGACCGCCATGAGTTTGATCATAATTAACACATTGTCAGTTCGTTTAAGGAGTCGATGACAACAGTTTGATCATCTTTTCAAAAGCTCGAAATGGAGGGTGATGCCATTTTGATCTAGGAGGCTGTTGAAATACTCAGATTGATGCTGAAGCCGTAAATCGTCGCTTTCTGACGCGGCGAGACGAAGGAAGCTGATTGTAGATTTCCGGCGTCAAAAATTGATGCCACTTCCGGCATCTTTATTGCGCTATACTGCGTTACAAAGCCTCGTCAGAGCTATGGCTCTGCCTGCGTTTTCTGCTTTGTCTAGCACAAAAATATGCTCGGAATTATTCATCATTTCCAACCCTGGAGATCTACCGGGTCGTAACTGACTGAGGATCAACAAAGCCAGAAACGACGAGAACGGCTGAGTTCTTTTTATAGAAAAAGTGATTGGACAAATATCAGCGCAAATTGGGTATTTCAACAGCCTCCTTGTAATAAAGTGGTGTGGAATCCAGGCTGGAATCCTGGATTAATGTCTGAATAGGTTTAAGGTTTTTCCATTCCAAGAGAAAGATGTTGTAACAACGTGTTCTTTAGTCCTCAGAATCCTGACACGGGAAGCAGAGCAGTTAAGCCCAGACAGATATCTGAGGAAGTAAGATGGGATGCAATAGCGGGTTTTAACCAAACCACACGGTGCATCAGAAAATCATATCTGGCTGGAGTTGCGGACCAATCCACTTTTCCCACCCTGGATTTAACAACAAGAAGCGTTGGGAGATCAGATTAGAACTAATCTAATATGAATTAAAAATTAATAATAGCGTTGACACTATATAGCTTATATACTATATTTGTACATGAGTTGGGAATTGAAAAACCATCCGGCATTTGATAAAGAATTCGAAGGATTTTCTGAAAGGGTGCAGGACAGCATTTTGGTTAGGGCAATTCTCTTGGAGAAATTTGGGCCTCAGCTTGGTAGACCCTATGTGGATACATTGAAGGGGTCGAAACATGCTAATATGAAGGAACTGCGACTGGAAGTGGAAGATGGCGTATGGAGGGTAGCCTTTGCCTTTGATCCGGATCGTCAGGCTATTCTGCTGATCGCAGGAAATAAGGTGGGCAAGAACCAAGAAAAATTCTACAAAGACCTAATCAGGAAGGCAGACCAACGATTTGATGAACATTTGGAAAGATCAAAAAAATGAAAGAAGGAAGATCGTTAAAAGAGATAATGAACGAATTATCCCCGGAAAGACAGAAACGTATCCGGGAAAAAGCTGCTCAGGAAATCAAGGAATACAGATCATTACAAGCATTGAGGAAAGCTCTGGGCCTAACCCAGGAGCAGGTAGCCAAAAGTCAGGGTATCAGGCAAGTTACGATCTCTAACCTGGAAAAACGGTCGGATATGAAATTATCCACCCTAAAGAGCTATATCGAGTCTTTAGGGTGCGAGCTGGAAGTCTTCGTCAAGATCACGAAAACCAATACCCAGGTCAGGATTGAATTGTAATCAGGATATTGAGCACCGGCAAAATCAGATCCGCACCGCCTGATCTACGTGCGTATGACTAATAGCATCAGGCTTCAACGGTAATTACTTACAGTCCTGGAGAGACAGGTAGAAGTGAGTGGTCAAAGTACACCGGTCGTATTTTTTAAATAACTTTGACTACATGGGTGCAATTAAAAGGGAGCATTTACCGCACTATCAGATTGCCGATTATCAGCGCTGGAAAGGTGACTGGGAGCTGATCAAAGGTATACCTTTTGCGATGAGTCCATTAGCGAACAAAATACATCAGGATACTGCAAGAAATACACTCAAAATGCTGATGGATGCTCTAGAAGCTAGTGCATGCAGTTGTAAAATTTACTATGAATTGGATTTGATCCTGTCGGACGATACGGTGGTTCGACCAGATCTTATGATTTTTTGTGATCAATTTGAGGGAGATTACCCTACTGATGCACCGGACCTCGCGGTTGAGATTATCTCGGTATTAAGTAGAAATCAGGACAGGGTTGTCAAATTTGAGCTTTATCAGGAGTATGGCGTAAAAAACTACCTGATCGTAGATCCTGAAAGTAAAGAGATCAATGTCTTCGCCCTGGATCGCCAAAAATATGTGGAGGGGGAGTTGACTAAACCGATTCAGCTTAAAGATTGCGAGATACGATTGAATATTGGGAGGATCCTTGACTGATCAGTCTTTTAGTTACTCCTGTTTTTCATTAAAAAATTCCATCCGCATCCCACCAATGTCTCGAATCGAAACTATCCTCACCCCCTAACCAGGTAGCCAATGTTTTTAAAGGTTAAAATAAAGTATTTGCATTTACACAAAAAAACAATAACTTCAGCTTCCAGGTTAGCTAAATACCATCATACGGAAGGAAAGAATTAAGTTTTCTATTTTGAGATCAATGTTTGTTTAGAAGAAGTTTGTTTCACTCAGGTTCGACACAGCAGTTTCTTTTCATCCTATGATATTCAGGCGTAATTAGGACTACCTGTGCCCACAGATCGATTTTATATAGTCACAAATCTCGCGATATGTGCATGAAATCGATCTCATTTTACACAACTTTCCACATCTCGTGGCTGTCACTACTTTTTACATTATGTGGGCTTGATCAAAATCCTGTACTGTATAGCCAGGAAATCTTTTATTCCGGAGATTTGCAGTTGGAACGTTATACCATAAAAAACGGATATCCCGACGAACATGCTTTTAACATCATACAGGATTCACTGGGTTATCTTTGGATTACTTCCAATCGGGGGCTCATACGCTTCGATGGAAAAGATTTTAAAACTTACAAACCAACACCCAACAACATTCAAGGTGCAGTCTTAACCGGGATCTGCGAAGCCAGCGGAGGTAATCTCTGGATTGGAAGCGCATTCTTCGGTTTACTGTATTACGACTTTGGAAGCGATCAATTAATTCATCTGGATCTATCCAATGAATATCTACTCCAGCTTAAGAAGGAACTCATTCTAAAAATTGTCTTAGACAAGTACAACCACCTTTGGGTAGGTACCAGGAATGGCCTCTATCGACTTTACTTTGACTTATCTGGCAAGGAACCGAAATTAAGTGAAATGAAAAAATTTTCGATGGTGTTGAATCGGGAAATCAAGGATTATGATTTGGTACTCGGTGAACTAATAAGTGGCCTTCTGAAAGATAGCAATAATGAAATTTGGGTAGCGTCCAACAAAGGACTTTTCCAAATTAATTACCAAACTGATAAGAACAATCCAGGCTTTTCCAAACATGAGATCGATGCTCAGAAAACACTTGAAGACAGTATTATATCCATATCGATCCTGTCAGATTCGCTCCTGGGTCTTGCAGTTGCCAAAAATACCGAATCAAGGCTGATAATCTATAATATACAGGAGAGGAGCTCCACATTCACATCATTTCAGATAAGCAGTGACGCCATAGAATCTATCCTGCTCTCAAAGAAGGATGAACTTTGGATTAGAACGTATAATAATCTTTTGTACCTGATCAAGGATGGAATAAATATCCGGGGCTCGACAAAAATCAGTAGGTATGAAATCGCACCTGATAAACCCTGGAATATTAAAGAACCTTCCTTTTCTATGATTGAAGATCGAAATGGGATGATCTGGATTGGATCAGAAAGTTATGGTCTGATAAAAATCAATGAAGTAAACAATCGGTTTAAATACTATAAATATCCCTTAATAACGGAACAACAAAACCCCATGTTTCGGAGTATTGCAGAACTTAATGATTCGATGATCGTACTAGGATCGGACTCCGACGGTTTATTTACTTTTAATCGAATACACAATCAGTTCTTAAAATGGAACCTTGCATTTTTAGAGCCGGATTCTCGAATAAATACCATCTTGGTGGATAGTGCCGAACTATTATGGATCGGCCTTCACCAAAATGCAAGTGGAGCTTTATTACGTTTTGATCCTGTAACACTTGACTTTCGATTCTTTAAAAATAATCCAAAGGATTCGTCCGATTTTAATTCTGAGTCTGTTCTTTCGATTAAGGAAGATCACAATAATACTTTTTGGATTGGAAGTTCAGATAACGGTCTATTTCACTACCTACCCGAAAAGGACACATTTATCAATTATTTGTTCACACTTGAAAATAAACCAAAGAAGATTGTTTGGAGCATATTAGCAGATCCTGACAGTATTATATGGGTAGGTGTAGCAACAGCAGGTCTTTATAAATTAAATAAACAAGGCACCTTTGAGCATTTTCCTGGGTATCAAAATCCCTGGCATATCACCCAGGATCGGAGGGGTATTATTTGGGCAAGCAGCCCCTTTGGTTATTTTAAATTCGATCCTCAAACAGCATTCAGCAGGAGCTATTCGATCGAGGATGGCCTGGGAGCCGGGGGTGTACATTGGTCTACTGAATATAATGACAATTTGTGGGTTGTGACTTTTAATGGCATTTCTTGTTTTAACCCTTTATCCGAAGAATTTCGAAACTGGGACTGGGAAGATGGTTTGGAATTTGATAATAGCACCAGGGCAGCCTGTCAACTCACTGATGGTTCAATCGCATATACCGTTGGTAGCGGGCTTCAGATATTCCATCCCGATAGCTTGGCACCTTCAACTCCTCCAGTACTTCAGTTGGAATCAATTGCCATCGGCGATACTCTCTTTCGCCCTCACCCATCAGGTGCTTCGGTTTATAGATTTCCGCATGATCATAATAACCCTGAATTTAGGTATATAGGATTGGAGTACACTCAGCCCCAAAAAATTACTTACGCCTACAAAATGCATGGAATCGATTCTGATTGGATCATGAATGGTCATGATCAGGTAGCCCGGTATACCCGTTTGGAAGCCGGCCATTACAATTTCTTAGTTAAAGCGGCTAACCGGGATGGCATATGGAGTCAAATAAAATCAGTGAAATTCACTATTGTGCCACCATGGTGGGCTACCACAACTGCAAAAATCAGTTACCTGATGTCAGCCATCCTTCTATTATTAGCAGTTCGATCATATGAGTTAAGGAGAAAATTATCGGAGGTTGAGGCAAAAAGATTACTCGAATTAGACAACTTAAAGTCAAAGCTCTACTCCAACATAACCCATGAGTTCCGCACACCAC
>JBGTCB010000138.1:0-16765 GCA_041748995.1 Saprospiraceae bacterium
GCGGGTATGTATACGGTCACCGTCACTGATGCTGCTTCCTGTTCGGCCACCCTCACCGTAAATGTTACCAATGCTCCTGCTATTGCTCTGTCTACTCAGATCTTGAATACCAACTGCTCCGGCACCATGGATGGAGAAATCGATCTGATCGTGAGCGGTGGGGTACCGGGATATACATATGATTGGAGTAATGACGGTCCGGAAACACCAGACAACGATCCACAGGATTTAATTGGTGTCGGGACCGGTACCTATACCCACTGTCACCGATGCGAGCGGATGTACCGCTATGACGAGCGCTGTGGTGGGAACCTTGCCTGCGACCGCTTATCTGGAACAATTCATCTTACCCAACAAAGGATACCTGCCAAATTTTGTGGATGATTTCTCCGCTGTAAACTGGACGATGACCAGTTGGCTGACAGAACCCTCAGTGGTATTTGGCCGGGACAACAATGACTTTTTTCATACATCGGGTGGGGTGTTGCGAGGGGAAGACTTTGACCAGGAAGTGTGTTGGACCAGCCCGCTGATAGGCATGAATACCGCCACAGAGTTCTCGGTGGACCTTTCCTGGACGGGATTTGACAATCAAGAGGATGAGTACATTAACGTAAAATACAGTATTAACGGGGGCAGCTATGTTACTGTGCCCAATATGGTCGGCGGTGGTAGCGGTACGATTCAATACACAAGTGGATCGGAGAATAACGGTACGATGACCATCACCAAAACAGGGCTTTCCGGCAGCACCATTCAAATCCAGGTTTGCGGTGACTTTAATGCGAATACCGAATCAATGACGATAGATAACGTCAGTGTTCCTGGAAGTTCCACCTATTGTCCGGCGCCGGATATCTCTCTGGCAGCTACAAACGTCACCTGCACCGGAGGCAATAATGGCACTATACAGGTAACTGCTTCCGGAGGGATTCCTGGTTATCAGGTCAGTTGGAGTGGACCGTCGACAGGTAATCCTGCAGGCACAGAGATAGCTATGTCAGGAGGCATGTACAATATCCCAATGCTGATGGAAGGTACCTACATGGTCACGGTGACTGGTGCCAATGGTTTGACTGCCACCAACTCTGCTATGATAACCGCTATTAATCCACCAGGAAATGCCTCTTTCAGTTATGCCCGCTCCGGGTATTGTCAGGCTGGCACCGATCCTTCACCGGTCATTTATGGCAACACAGGTGGGACTTTTAGTGCTCCGGCACAGGTGGTAATCACTCCGGCTACCGGCCAAATCGATGTGTCTGCAAGCACAGTGGGAGGTCCATATCTGATAACCTATACCACTGGAGGCCCTTGCCCAGCCATGGCTGATTTTTCGATCTCCATTGTAAATTGCCAGCCAGGTGCTACACTCAACGACATGCTGATCACGGATAACGGTGTCCCCTCCAAGGCCGATCCCGGTGACCGTCTCCGTTTGACCGCCGCAATCAACAACGGACAGGTCGCAGATTACGAGGGAGTGCAGTTGATGTTAGCAATTGACCCGCGGACGACTTTTGTGACTAATTCAATCAAAACCACTCCCATAGCTGTCGATGATTCTTACTCGACCCCCATGAATGCTATGCTTAACGTGATGGCTGCAAGTGGTCTTCTGCAGAACGACTTTGATGACAATAAGCCTGCTCTGACTGTAACTACTTTCAGTAGCATGAGTTCCCAGGGTGGCACGGTGTCGGTGAGTACCGATGGCAGTTTTACTTACAATCCTCCGAACGGTTTTACGGGCAACGATACTTTCACTTACACGGTCACCGATTCCGATTTGCAAACGAATTCGGCCACAGTGTTGATCCAGGTGTTATAAAATCGTGGTGGTCCGCCATTGGTAATAAGAACACACGCCGTTTTTGTCTAATAAATACGATGATTCAATCATTTTTTAACCCTTTGAGCTAAAGCAGTCAACCCATTTGCTATCTTTAGCTCTGCTCCGGTCTTCGAAGATCACCATTAGATATACCGTATGAAAAACATCCTGATTACCCTAATTGCTCTGGTAAGTTTCAACCTGCTTCATAGTCAGACTTTTCCCTCTCCGGGTTTTACGCTTCCGGCTGGCAAATCCATTGTCATCACTTATGAAGTGGAAGTCAATGACGATGCTTGTCCGGAAGGACTGGTACCGGTTATGAATATATCCAATCAGGCAACAGTGAGTGGTAGTAATTTTAGCAATGTACTGACGGATGATCCGGATATTGGAGGTGCCAGCGATCCGACGCTTACTCCGTTTGCAGGTCTTGCTATTGGCAACCTTGTTTTTAATGATATGAACCGGAATGGCATGTTTGACATGAGTGATGTGGGTATTCCGGGAGTAGTGGTGAATTTATACCGGGATGTCAATAGCAATAATATGCTGGATGCCATGGACGGAGCCCCTATAGGCATGACGACAACCGCGATGATGCCTGCCGGAGCGTATTCTTTTACGGTTTGTCCCGGCACCTACATTGTCGAGATTGCGGCTTCCAATTTCACTATGGGTGGGGCATTGTACAATGGTGGTAGCCCTTTTGTAAGCAGCCCAATCGGAGGAGCACCGGATCCGGATTTGAATACAACGGACGGGGATGACAATGGTGACCCTGTAGTTGGTTTTGGTGTGGCCAGTACTGCTTTCACGGTGTCAGCGGATAGAAATGATGTCGACTTTGCTTTTAAAATACCGACTACAGTCACCATCAATGATGTCACCATGAGTGAAGGAACCGGTGGGTCGACTACATCCTTCAATTTTATGGTACAAAGAAGTGACAATGTGGAAGCGTTTAGCCTGACAGTGAATACGATGGACGGCACCGCTACCGTGACAGACATGGATTACACGGCTATCAGCGGAGGTATCGTGATGTTTACCGCTGGAGGAAATTTGGAGGAGATGGTGACGGTGCTGGTTAACCATGATAATAAAGTGGAAGCCGCTGAAACATTCACTGTTGTGCTTAGTAGTCCACCCGTAGGAGTAACCATCACCGATGGAACAGGACTGGGCACCATCAGTAATGACGATAATGCTACGGTGACCCTAACCGGAACAGCATCCCAGAATGAGGGTACTACTTTTACTTTTACTGCAACGCTGGATAATCCGGTGCAGGGAGGTTTCATGGTAGATTATTCTACTGCGGATGGAACCGCATTAGTGTCCGATAATGACTACACCGACAATGATGGTTCATTAACTTTTGACGGAACTGCTGGCGAAATCGAAACGATCATGGTCTCCACTATCGATGATGGCAAGGTAGAGCTGGATGAGACATTTACGGTAGCGCTGGGCATGATAAGCCTTGCCCCAGCCGGTGTTTCGATCGGTGGCATGAGCCAGACGGGAACTATTGAAAATAATGACCAAGCCATAGTTACCATTTCGAATGTTAGCCTGGATGAGGGAGACATGGGCATGACCGCATTTGATTTCACCGTTACTCTGGACAAAGAAGTGGATGCAGCTGTTGGCCTCAATTTCACAACCATGGACGGGACGGCTACGCTGGCGGATATGGATTATGTTGCCAATTCCGGCATGATCACTCCTTTTACAGCCAACGGCGGACCCAATCAAATGCGTACCATTACCGTACAGGTGAACGGAGATACGGAATTTGAAATGGATGAAAACTTTATCGTACGCCTGAGCATGCTTAGTGCATCAGGCCGCGATGTCATTTTTGATATGAGTGGCAATACACTGGACGGCACGGGCACCATTCTCGATGATGATATACCTCCGGTAATCATCAACGAAGTGGATTCAGACACAGAGGGACTCGATATGTTGGAGTTTGTGGAATTGTATAATGGTGGAGTGGCAAATATGCCCCTGGATGGCTTGGTACTTGTGTTTTACAACGGCACCACCGACCAGTCTTATCACGTCATAGACCTCGATGGATTTACGACCGATGCCAGTGGTTATTTCTTAGCTGGCAACGCTGCTGTACCGGGCGTAGATGTAACCTTCGAAGATAATACCCTGCAAAACGGCGCGGATGCCGTAGCCCTTTATACAGGAAACGCAACAGATTTTCCTAATAACACCCCGGTCACCCAAACCAATCTGATTGACGCGGTTGTCTACGATACCAGCGATCCCGACGATCCCGGCCTGCTGGTACTGCTCAATGCAGGCCAACCTCAGGTGAACGAAAACGGCGGTGGCAACGGTACCTGCCATTCCCTCCAACGAATCCCCAACGGCTCCGGCGGACAGCGCAATACCAACACTTACCAGGCTTTGCCGCCGACGCCGGGCGCGGCAAATATAGTGTCTTTGGTCTCGATTTCGGTCAGCCCTCTGAATACCCCGGAAGACGGCGTAGCCAACCTGACGTACACCATTACTCGTACCGGCAGCACTGCCTGCGATCTTCCCGTGAGCTTTACAGTAGGCGGCACAGCAAGTTTAGGCTCGGATTACCCAGCCATAGCCGACAGTCCGATTATCATTCCAGCGGGCAGCGCTTCCGTGGATATTGTGGTCGATCCGACAGCGGATAACATCGTTGAACCCGACGAAACCGTCATCATTACCCTGATAGACGGCGCTTTGTACGACCTCGGCGCCAACGTGATGGCTACGGGTACAATCACCAACGACGATGCCGCAACCGTCACCCTGACAGGAACTGCCATGCAAAACGAAGGTACTACCTTCACCTTTACAGCCACCCTCATCAACCCGGTTCAGGGCGGCTTTATGGTACCTTACAATACAAACGACGGCACAGCTACTACAGGCAACAATGACTATACTGACAATGACGGTACGCTGACTTTTACAGGAACTGCCGGAGAATTCTTCAACATTACGATAAACAGCACTGCCGATAATATAGTGGAACTGGACGAAACCTTTACGGTAATGCTGGGCGCGATTTCGGGAGCGCCTGCAGGTGTGACGACTTCCGGTTCTCCGCAAACGGGTACTGTCCTGAACGACGACGAGGCCATAGTGGCCATCGACGCAAACATCAGCCAGGCAGAAGCCGTTACTCTGCAAACTTTCACTGTGAAACTCAGCAATCCGGTGGATGTGGATGTGAGCGTGTTGTTCTATACTTCCAACGGTACGGCCACCACGGCTGACAACGACTATAACGGCATTACTAACCAAAACGTCACTTTCCTTGCCGGAACGACAACCAGCCAATTGGTCGATGTGACTATTAATAACGATTCAAAAGTGGAGAACAATGAGGAGTACAATGTTGCTATCGGCACGCTCGACGCATCGGGGCGTAACGTGAGCCTCGGCATTAGCAGCCGAACAGGTACCATCCTCAACGACGACAACGCCACCGTGACCCTCTCACCCGTAGATGGAGTGTCACAAAACGAGGGCAATAGCGGAACCACCGACTTCGTATTCATGGCCACAGTGGACAACCCTGTGCAGGGTGGCTTCACTGTAGCCTACACCACCAATGACGGTACGGCCACCACCGCGGACAACGATTATGTTGACAACGATGGCACACTGTCCTTTGACGGTACAGCTGGCGAAATGGAAACCATCACCGTGCAGGTGAACGGCGACAACAGTGTGGAGATAAACGAAAACTTCACCGTGCTGCTTGGCGCTATCAACGCTACTACAACTGTGCAAACCGATGCTATCAGCATCATCGGAACCAACCCTCAAATAGGTACCATTCTGAACGACGAAGTGGACTGGGGTGACGCACCTGATACCTATGCTACCTTGCTGGTATCTGACGGTGCACGTCACACCACCGTCTTCGGATTCCACCTTGGTGCTACTATAGACGGTGAGGAAAACGGTCAACCTACGGTCAACGCCGACGGCGATGGCGCAGACGACGACGGCGTGACTATTCCTGGCCTGGTCTTAAACCAGATGGCTACTTTAGTCGTTAACGCCTCCATGGCAGGGAAACTAAATGCCTGGATTGACTGGGAAGCGGACGGAACCTTTGACATGACGAATCAGATCGCCGATAATCTCGATCTGAACGCAGGAGATAATAATTTGACTATCATGGTCCCCTCCGATGCCATGGAGGGAACCACTTTTGCCCGTTTCCGCTTAAGCATGGATGGAGGACTAGGCCCCACCGGACCGGCACCCAATGGTGAAGTGGAAGATTATCAGGTCACCATTTCGGATGTACTCTTTTCCATCAATGATACTATGGCCCTGGAAGGTCATATAGGTACGAGTAATCTGGTGTTTAGGGTGACCCGCAATAATAATGCAAGCAATGCATCCGTAGATTATGAGATTACCGGAGGCACTTCCTCGGTCATGAACAATGACTATGAACCTCTGGCTGTCGGAACCCTTAATTTTACCATCGGAGGTGCTTTTTCCCAATTCATTACTGTTCAAGTCAACGGGGATAATACGGTTGAATCCGATGAAACTATTATTATGACCCTGTCAAATCCGATGGGTGCAGGAATTGAAGATGCGATGGCAATTGGAACCATCATGAATGATGACAGTGCTACCCTGGCCATCAGCAATCCGGTTTTAATGGAAGGTAATGACGGCACTACCAACGCCGTTTTTGAAATTACTTTGTCAAATCCGGCTGATTTTCCCATTACCTTTAATTATGGCACTCAGGATGGAACTGCGACCATCGCAGACAATGATTATCAAACTCCGGTCCAACAGAACGGTAGTTTGCTGGCCGGAGAACAACTTTATAGTGTCATTGTTCCGGTAAACGGGGACTGCACCATTGAACCGGATGAGATGTTCTTACTGGTGCTTTCGGACATTGTTGCAGGAGATAATATTGAGATTCCAACTACTATGGGACAGGCTACCATTCAAAACGACGATGCTTTGCCGGTCATCACTTGTCCGGGTAATGTAACCCAAACGGTAGCCTGTAACACGACCAGTAAGGTGATTACCCTTCCCGTTCCTTCAACCTCCAGTGTTTGTGGAACCGGTACGTTGGAATTCCGCCACCGGACTGTGAATTCCATGAACACCCCGACCGGCGTCTATACAGCCTTTGCACCGTCCGTGTCCGCCACCCTGTCCTTTTCGCTGGGTAGATATGAGATCGAATGGCGGATCACCGATGGTTCCGGAATGTCCTACTGCAGTTATTATCTCCAGGTGAACGAGATGAGTATTAGTACTCCGGTGATACAGGGCCCTACAGTCATTTGTCCGAGTTTGTCTGGCTTACCATATTCAGTCACTCCTCAGGCAGGTGTCACTTCCTACCAGTGGAGTTATTCAGGTAGCGGTGTGACAATCCATAACAATGGGTCGGCGGAGGTTAATCTGGATTTCGCGGAAGGCTCCACAGCAGGAACATTGATGGTCACGGTAATTAATCCATGTGGTGGCCCCAATAAGGTGGGTAATTTGAACATTACCCTTGGCGATGTTCTGACTTGTAGCTTCGTCAAATGTCTGTTGTCCAATTTGTTTGTGACAGATGATACTTTTACCCTGCCGGGTATGCCCCAGGTATTTAAGATTGGTGGTCAAATTACTTCGGATGCCACCATTCAGTCGCCAAAAACAATTTTATTTAAGGCAGGAGAGGGAATCACTTTGCTTCCGGATTTCCAGGTGAATCCCGGAGCCATATTTATAGCCGAAATTGAAGATTGTCCGGTGATTTTTCCTTTTGTTTCGGGAAATTGAAATCTGTTTAATACTACTGTAGCTGACTTTATGGACAGCAGTGTGCAATTAAATGGCTGAAGTGAACCTGTATTTCCGCAAACTGATGGATGGATGTAGGATTGCAAGTACGAAGGTGTTCAATTTAGGAAAGATCTTACACCTGCCTTTCAGTCGTCAGCAAAGGCCTGCTTACAGGTGACAATCAGCAAGGTTTTTATGCTAAGAGTTTCGTTCTCTATATGTTGGTAATTGGCAAAATTGTCAAGCAGTAATAGTATTATGTCTGGGTGTAAGATCAAAAACAACGCAGATAACACTTTTGCCGGGAGCTGATCAATCATCGACCGATTCTGCTCTCCGTGATAATAATTCCGGTATTATTTTGACATACTGAGTTCTTATCAATTAAGCAGATCCGTTACATTTTTGCCTGAAGCAGGATCCGGACGCATCCGGCGATTCAGTAATATTCTAATTTTGCTGATGCACTGACTTTCCATATGTTTTCAGAGACTATCGATGTTGCAGCAGCAGCTTCTGGGTTGCCTGAGCGCGGTAACCGCACCCGTCTACGGCAGTCCACGTCCTGATGATGCTGAGATTTCCATCCTTTTCCGGTTGATATTGTTCTTTTAGATGAACGACCATCTTTTCGGAACTATCTGAGGCTATATCTTGCGGGCTGGGAATTCCCTCATCAAAAAAAAGAGTGATGTCCGTTGGTACCTTTAAATGCGGAGGATCTTCATCGATAAAATTGATGAGTTGTGATGATGTGCGGGTTAAGCCCGTTACAAGATCGATGGCAGTCCAGGTTCGCTTCAGTTGACGCCCGCAGTTCGTAGGAATTTCGGTCAGGCCAGGTATGACCAGCAATTCCTCATTGGCCCGATTAAAAGCCCTTACTGATGGCCAGGCCGGTTGCGGTGCATCGATTGATAGAACGATATCCTGGGGAATGCCTACAAATGTTGCTTCACTGGTGCTGTCATGACTTTCGTTTTCGGGCTGGATAAAGACATGACTGATTATAGGTATCGGAGAAGCAGATAATTCGGTGACCATGCCGGTAACGACCAGGAGCATGATCACCCTTAGAGGGACGACAATTAATTTGAAAAAGAGATCAGGTTGCATTTCAAAAAAAATTTAAGGGACGAAATAACGGGCAAAATGAAAAAGATTACGATTGTAAAAAGCAAAAAATGCAGCGCACTCTTTAGTGCGCTGCGAGGCGTATATAACCCTCAAACCGTTTAGAGTTTTGGATAAAACAAATTGGAGACTGTACTCTAAAAAATAAAAAAGCAGACGTATTCGTCATTTCAACGAGGTCCGCCTGCCGGTACAATAGGAAAATGATCGGGATCCCTATTGGTTCTTACAATTAAATGTTTCTCAATATAACTATTCATATCGTATATTTTCTAATGTCAAATATGATTTCCTTTCTTATGACGAAGGAATCTAATTCTTGAAAATGGAGACAGAACTTACTCCGGATTCTTTCGATGATCTTTTGTGATCGCGATTCACCAGAACAATCTGGGTTTTGGTGGTGCTATTCATGCACGCATCGGTAGCTACGTATCTTCGGATTATTGCGTACTGCTCCGATTTACTTAATGGCATTTTTTCCTCTGTAACATCTACAGTAAAAGTGGAGCAACCCAGATCACCGGCTTCGTAACTAGCTTGTGGAATTGCACTTTCCTGTACCACAATCGTGTCCATAGCAATTCTAATAAAGGGAGGTATCACATCGGAAAACGAAATGGATTGCTTACGGCTGATGACATCACCACAATCATTTGTAACAGACCAGGTACGGGTAATCGTTTTACCTCCACAGGGAGTATAATCAATTTGTTCCTTCGTGGATACAGTATACTCTTTCCGTCCTCTTGATGCGACTACTTTTGGCCATATTGGTATTTCGCTTCCACAAGCTAAAATAATATCTTCCGGCAAACCACTAAAGCCAATGGCTTGTGGATGACAGGGATTTCCGGTGTTTTGGATGACCTCCAGTTTTTGATAATCTGATTTATTCTCTTTTACAGTGTATTGTAGAGATCCATTGATAGTCGAGGGGATACTACCTATTAAATTGGTATTAATCAGGATGCTGATAAAGATTAATTGTCCTGCAATACCACCTGCAAAAAATAAAGAAGTTCTTATGAAGTCATTGGATTTCATGTCGGGTCTGGATATATCTATTAAATAATGGGTTAAAATGATGTCACCTGCCAGGCCTTATGCAATGAAGTAACAGGCAGTACTGGGCATCGTTACCTGGCTTGAAAAGCCATAGTTTAATCCTAATTAATTAATTAATTTAGATAAATCGATGGGAAATGATATACGGGTTTAGTCGCAGCATTGGGTTTCACGGCTTGTATAGGTTAATAAATATATTAAGTACCACGTGAAGTTCGCTAAAAACAATTCGATTATCCAAGCAAAAAAACTTATATTTTTTAAGTTAATTTGACTAACACATTAGAGAACCTATCTATGGAAGTAATTTACTATGCATATCAGGCTAGTAGATGATCACATATTGATCAGTATGGCTGTGGATAAAAATGTTTTAAAATATATAAAAGGAATAAAAAAGTACAGTACTCAATCATCCTGCCTCATTTCTAATATCTTTTCAGAAGGGTACCGCAGTCCTCACAGAGATCTTTTGCCTGATGTTTCATTAATTTTCCATTGATGAGTATAGTATTAAAGCCTTCGGACTTAATAAAAGGATCTTCATAAGTTGAGAGACTTCGCACTTGCTTGGGATCAAAAACCAGGATATCCGCCTTAAATCCTTCCTTCAGAACTCCACGGCGAGGAAGTTTTAAAGTAGCGGCAGTAAGGCCACTTAGCTTATAGATGGCTTGTTCGAGGGTAATCAGCTTACGATTGATTACATATTCTTCTATTATCCGGGAAAAAGTACCGGATGACCTGGGATGCCTCAATGAAGGGCCACCATCCGAACAGATCATGATACCGGGGTCCAGAATAAATACCTGCTGAATGCTCTCGTCCATCACGAAATACGCTCCCGAAGCTCCTGCCGGTCCGATATGCAGCAGTATATCGACAAAGTTCTTGCCTGATTCCGAAGCCACTTCCGCTAAGGTTTTTCCAGTAAATGGCCGGGTAGCAAACAAGGTAGCCTCCGGTCCGTTGCGAGTCATTACCTTGTGATAGAGATATTCTCTCAACTCCTTATTTCGATTGACTTTGGCCATCTCAAAATCTCTGTTGGTCTTTGCCCAGGGGGGAAAGACGATGCCTATACCTGTATAACTGGCATTGTAGGGATATACATCGGCGGAAACCCTGATACCCCGATCACGAGCCGAATCCAGCACAGTCAGTATTTCTTTTGCTCTGGACTCGTCTTTGCCAAAGACAACCTTGATGTGCGAAATATGTACATCACAGTGTTTTCCCTGCATCAGGAGTTCAGAAATAGATTTGTTCATGGCAGAATCGTCTTCACTTCGCAGATGACTCATGAGAAGGGCTTCATGCTCACCGATTTTTCCAGCTAATGCCACTAGTTCTATCGAATCTGCCAGGGATCCGGGCAGATATTCAAGTCCGGTACTCATACCCAGGCATCCGACTGAAAGACTCTCTTCCAAAAGGCCGGTTAAAATATTCAGTTCAACATTAGTCAACCCGGATTTAGTGACCAATCCAGCCTTTTGCCGTAGACTACCATGTCCTGCCAAAAATGCCATATTTATTAAGAGACCCTTTCTCTCCAGTGAATCAAAGTAAGCGGAGGTCGAAGAAAAAGGATCCGCATGCACGGGACTGGAACCATCCTGACCAAGCAGAACTGTTGTAACCCCCATGGAGACGAAATTATCAAATGCCTCTCCGAGGGGATCACCATGAGCATGGGGATCAATAAACCCAGGGGTTACCACTTTATTGGCGGCATCTATGACCCGGACATCTATCTGAGCGGTGTCTACCTGGCCGATAAAGACAATGCTGTCATCACTGATCAGGAGATCCGCGTTGAAGGCAGGTTTACCAGAACCGTCGATAACAGTACCCCCGATTATGGCATAGTCGAATTTCCCTTGAAATTTTGCACATAGAGCTTCAAAGCGGTTATCTTTTGAGGGGTTGCAGGAACACCACCAGGTCATAAGGGTCAGACATATCAAATCACGGAGCATATTTTCGAAGGTAAGGCATGAAAACGACAATACTATCCAAAAGAGCCAGTTGTTTTGAAGGGTTCATTCAGAACAAATCCAACAGCAGGAACGTTTGCAATTGCATATCTTTATACTATGGAAAGCAAAGCAAAGACTCTCATAAACGGCAGGGAAGCCGATAAACTGGAACGAATAGCTTATATCCTGAAGACCGTGGCCCATCCTCTTCGGCTGGGCATCATACATCTCCTGGAACAGCATGCCCGTCTTTCCGTTTCAGATATTTGTGAAATGCTGGGTTCAGAACAATCACTCACTTCACATCACCTTCAAAACATGAAACTGAAAGGTATACTAAGTGTCAAGCGTGATGGCAGGAGCATGCTTTATTCATTGAAGGAGCGCGATGTTTCTCTCATCATTGAGTGCCTGGAAAATTGCCAGTGCAATATGTAATTCCGGAAGACATCCTCTTGTTACAAATTGAAAAAAGCCGGAGCTTGAATCTTCCGAAATTCGATGCCACCGACATCCCTTCAAAATCACAGGAAGTCTTTGCATCAGCCAATACATGCAATAATTAGGTGTATCTTTGAAATGAATTTCGGACAATATGGAAGATACCTGTGAAATTCCGCGATGGCAAGAGCTTAAAAAAGAAATCATCAATCTTAAACCGGCGGCATTTAAAAAAGCAGTTGAT
This sequence comes from Saprospiraceae bacterium, assembly GCA_041748995.1. Lineage (GTDB taxonomy): Bacteria > Bacteroidota > Bacteroidia > Chitinophagales > Saprospiraceae > JABDMH01. Next base: position 12,542 of record JBGTCB010000138.1, read on the forward strand.
GATGATGAAGGAGCAGTGCTTATTGATGTACGGACAGCGCTGGAAGTAGAAGGAGGTACTCTTGCGAACTCAATGCATATCGATTACTTCTCCGCTGATTTTCTGGATAGGCTTGAGCAATTGGATCGAAGCGCATCTTACTATTTGTTTTGCCGTACCGGCAGAAGAAGTGTACGAACCGGTATACTCATGAAGAACTGGGGCTTTACGAAATTAGTCAATCTGGACGGAGGTTTAACTGAATGGATAAAATTTTTCGATAACCCGTAACCTCCTGTGAATCAGAATAGAGTCACCTATCTCCGGGCAGAAGAGAAACACTGTCCCGAGATTGCAGAAATCTTTACAGAAAATATTTTGCAGGGTGGTGTCACTCTCTGGAACAAACATTTTACCAGCCAGGAAATTTGGTCCCTGATTTCAACCTTTTCCGTCAGAGAGGAAGCCTATGTCATCGATGTTGCCGGTCGTATCCTCGGTTGGGGAACGATCAGGCGCTACCATGAGAAGGAAGGTTATGCCAGGACCTGCGAAACTTCCGTATTCCTTCGCCGGGAGTACATTAATCAGGGCTTGGGTACACCCTTTAAGAAATTCATCATTTCCCGGTGCAAGGAACTTGACTATCATCACATACACGCCAGGATCATCGCAACCAACGAGATCAGCATAGCTTACAATGTGAAACTGGGTTACACAATCGTGGGCACTCAGCGGGAGATAGGTTTTGTCGACGATAAGTGGGTCGATGTGGTGATCATGCAACTCCTGATATAGCCTTACCAGCATTCCTATTCACTTCAAAATCCTTTGCGGTCTCTTTCCTGTTATTTGAAATTTTTTGAGAATAAAAACTAGCTTTATTGTCCGCACACGATAAATCGTATTATTATGATAGAATTTTTAAGTCAGCCCTGGCCCTGGTATTTCGGTGGACTGGGAATTGCCCTGGTTATTTTCTTATTACTGATTCAGGGTCGAATTTTTGGAGTGTCTTCCTCGCTGGAAACTCTTTGCACCATCGGAGGAGCAGGACGAATGGCTGAATATTTTCGGGTTGACTGGAAGCAACGATCCTGGCTCCTAATTTTCCTGGCCGGATCGGTTATCGGAGGTTTTATCGCTTCCAGTGTGCTTTCCAATCCTGATCCGATTGATATCAGTACTGCAACGATGGAAGATTTAAGTGGTCTGGGAATTCACTTTGATGGTAATTTTTTTCCGGAGTCATTGTTTAACTGGTCCAACCTCTTGACTCTTAATGGCTTTTTGTTAATGATAGGAGGTGGTCTATTGGTAGGATTTGGTACCCGTTATGCAGGAGGTTGCACATCCGGGCATGCGATCAGTGGAATAGCAGATTTACAATTGCCTTCGATGGTTGCGACAATCGGATTTTTTATTGGGGGGTTGATTGCGGTTCATTTATTATTTCCTTTTATTTTTTAAACTGTGGATAATGCGACAATTATTCTTACTTTTTACCGGAATTTTATTTGGAATTGTTCTGACAAAAGCGGAAGTTATCTCATGGTACCGCATTCAGGAGATGTTTCGATTCCAATCTTTTCATATGTATGGTGTCATAGGCTTTGCATTGGTTCTCAGCATCCCTATTATCAAGATTCTGAAGAGTGGTGTGATCAAGGACCTGGATGGCCAGAAAATCATAATAGAAGAAAAGCCACCCTTATTTAAGAGTGCAATCTTTGGAGGCATTATATTCGGAATGGGATGGGCATTTACCGGAGCTTGTCCGGGTCCCATATATATTCTGATTGGAAATGGTTACCTGATTTATTTAATAATTTTACTTAGTGCGGTTATCGGTGCTTTTTTGTACGGCTTTATCAGTAAGCGAATGCCTCATTGATAAGAGCTATTTAAAGGGTGACAGATTATGGGAATCTAAATGCAGAAAAATAAATTTTATCATTCGGAAGACTTTCATGTCATCATCCTTGGTGTATTTATTTTAATCGCAGGAATACTTCTATTTTTCCTTAATGATTTTTCTGACGTCAGGGAGAAACACATTGCGCCCGTGAAATCTCTGGAAATCGCCAGAGCAGAGGAGGTGCCATTTAAGACAGTTGCCTGGCATGAAGCCGTTGATCAATTGCAGGATATCCAGGCAGGTAAATCAAGTACCGGTTCACTTCTAAAAAAATTAACCGGCAAACCAGGGTCCTGGAATAAAAATCCTTTGGAGTCGATGCATTTATCAGCGGAGAAAGCAGCCGAAATATCAGCGGGAAACCTGGCGGAATACGAAAATGAGCAGGAAGAAGAAACAGCGTTAAAGGTAAAAGCTCAACAAGCGGAAGAATTTGCCCGAACGGCAGGATTTTCCGATCCAGCTAAAAATGAAGCTGCTGAAGAAGCAATCGAAACATGGAGATCAAAGAAGAGCAGGGGAGAAGGTCTGGCCAAAAAGGTAAAAATAAGAGCTTATTCCAAATGGGTACCCTTGTTTGGTCTATTCCTTGTACTAGGAATTATATTCGGTATTGCGCAGAAGAGAATGGGAACAGATTTTGTACTTTTCTTGCAGGGGTTTGCAATGCTCTTTTTGCTGGGATCGGTCTCCTATTTTTTAGCTGGTCAAACCATTATGAAAAACATCGGATTTGGTTATGCCGCCTGGGCTATTATTCTTGGCCTTCTGATAAGCAATACCATTGGAACTCCCTCGTGGGTCCGGTCTGCACTTTGCACGGAATTGTACATTAAAACGGGTTTAATACTCCTGGGAGCCGAAATTTTAATGAGTAAAATTTTAGCTATAGGGATTCCCGGTATTTTTGTAGCCTGGGTCGTCACTCCGATCGTACTGGTGACCACTTACTGGTTTGGACAGCGAGTGCTCAGGATAAGTTCTAAGACTCTTAATATCACGGTGTCAGCTGACATGTCTGTTTGTGGTGTGAGTGCTGCTGTGGCCACGGCAGCAGCTTGCAAAGCCAGCAAAGAAGAATTAACCCTGGCTATCGGATTGTCGATGATATTTACATCCGTGATGATGATCGTATTGCCGATGGTGATCAATGCAGTGGGCATGCCGGAGATTTTAGGTGGTGCCTGGATCGGAGGGACTATTGATGCGACCGGAGCGGTGGTGGCAGCAGGGGCATTTCTCGGTGATGATGCCTTAAATGTAGCCGCGACTATTAAAATGATTCAGAACATTTTAATTGGTGTGATCGCTTTTGGAGTGGCTGTCTATTTTACCAGAATGGGTGAAGGTGAAGGTGTAAAAATCGGAGCAATAGAAATCTGGAGAAGGTTTCCTAAGTTCGTATTAGGATTCATTGGAGCATCCATTCTTTTTTCTGTCTTTTATGCTGGGTTGGGAGATCATTTGGCCTACTCCATGCTGGATCAGGGTGTTATTGGTGGCTATAGCAGTAATATCCGAGATTGGCTATTTTGCCTTGCCTTTGTGAGTATCGGTCTGTCAACCAATTTTAAAGATTTACGGAAGCATTTTACCGGAGGAAAACCACTGATACTTTATGTTTGCGGTCAACTTTTTAATCTGGGCCTCACCTTATTAATGGCTTATATTATGTTTTATCTCGTATTTCCCCACATCACCGAATCCATATAATGAAAGGGATATCCTGGTCTGAGAAAAGAAAAGGTTGGTACGATCTGATGATTGGTGTCGTCTTGCTTATCGTCTGCTACGTGGTTGTGATACCGGGACTGAGCCGGTTGATACCGGAGAATTTTCGGAAAAATTTGGAAGACCAAAATATTGATGCAACTCCTCTTTTTTATTCTCAAAGTGAAAAATCTCTAAAGAGCTATTATTATTTCGAGCTTGACAATCCAAGATGAAATCAGCGTTCATCTTTATGAGCTTAGTCCTACAGGATTTATTTACAAGATAACCTTTCTCACCATGAAGGATCATAGAAAATCAGAAGACATACCGGCACTGAATTTTGATCCGTGACCTTGTATTACCATCTATTTCTTCATTTCCGCTACTGATCACTTCCTGATTCCGGTATCGGGTTTGCTCCATCCGGATTTCCAGAGTTAAATTTCTTATCTGATATCGAAGATTTAAATAATAACGTATACCCTGATTAAAGTATGCCGGTATCGAGAAGCTGTATAAAATATCATTTTCATACGCATAGATTCTCGCATTATAATCATCCGTGTCGAAATAGCTGACTCTCGAGGTAAATGACAATGGTAAGCGGATAGACT
>JBGTCB010000139.1:0-8100 GCA_041748995.1 Saprospiraceae bacterium
GGGTTAGTAATAGCTGATCCCCGTCGATAATAGACTTGAGAACCGTCCAATGGACTTTGATATGGAAGGTTCATTAGATCGATCGATCTCGGAGTATATAAAACATCTGAAAACAAAGATGCTGTATTACCAAATTGCACGCCACTTCCACCACCCACAGCTGCAGGTGGATTCCTGCGATCAGAATCGATGTAGTTGAATGTAGCGCGAACAGTTAATCCATTGGCTAACTTAGTGCTTGCACCCAAACCGAGATTATGTTTCTTCACGAAGTTGCTACTTCCGCCTCCCCGCATCTCGTCAAGGTCAGGCGTAAATCCTTCGTCATTCAAGTAACTATAGGTAGCACTGATGGCAGAGCCATTACCGAGATTATTCTGGATAGCCACAGATGTATTAGCTGTCAAACCGGGTTGGAAGAAATTCTCCACTGATGGGTAAGCTCTGTATGGATATCGAACTCCAATAAACTCCGGAAAATCATCATTATATTGAGCCTGGTCGTACGGGTGCGCGATGGTTCCATCCTCAGCAACACCATTAGAACCTCTAACACTAAAGGCAGGGCCCCAATTTGAAAAAAACCAACCAAAATCTCCCGAGAAACCATTTCCGTAAGTATCCTGATAGTCCGGGATGTTGGAAATTTCGGTACGGGCAACGGTTTGAGTCACACTAACTTCAAATTTCCTGTTCGTATCGGCCCCAACGTTTCCATTCTTGGTGGTGACCAGGATAACTCCGTTACGACCGGCTTCACCATAGAGCACGGTGGCACTAAGACCTTTCAGGATGTTGATTTCCGCAATGTTGTTGGGATCCAAATCCAGGAAACGACTGGAGGCGGTTGCACTACCTTGAGTGAAATTACGGTCACTATTGGTTTCTGTATTAAATGGAACCCCATCAATAACAAACAAAGGCTGGTTGCTACCCGAAATGGATGAATAGCCACGAATGATAATATTCGTACCCGAACCGGCAATACCCGAAGTTTGGGTAATGTCGACCCCGGTAGCTTTACCCCGAAGCAATCGGGCGATATCGGCTTGTGGCCTGGCTTCGATATCCGCGGCACCAATGGTGGAAACTCCATATCCGAGAGCTTTCTTTTCGCGCTTGATACCAAGACCGGTCACAACGACTTCTCCAAGATCAATACCCTCCTCCAGGAGGACATCTACGACATTGGAAACACCAAGTTCGACCTGTTTTTCAGTATAACCGGTAAAACTGACAACCAAAACATTACTTCCTTCCGGTACGTCAAGTGAGTAGGTTCCGTCAAAGTCAGCAACTGTCCCGATCGTTGTACCCCGTACCAGAATGCTGGCCCCGATCAGAGGCTCACCATCGGCATTGGTTACCGTACCGGTTACCGTCCTTTGAGCAGAAGCAAAGCCCACTACAAACAATAGAAGAAAGAGAGGTAAATAGAGCTTTTTCATACTTTTAAGATTTTGTTAAGAATAAATCACGGCAAAATTAAAAAAATCTGATTCAGTTTGACTTCAAGTCACAATTTTTCTACCCTTCATCGATCGAATCATGCCATTCACAGCAGAATTCGATGCATTCAAGGATTTTAGCCGAAAGTTGAGGTCAAGTCTTAAGAAATTCTTAATTCTATGTGACTAGAACATTACTCCTCATCAATTTGCTGCTTCGCATGAGCCTTTTTTTACAAAATCTTTGATGTCCATTCTTGATTTCAAGCAGTCTCGTGCAATATTGTTAAATCATTGTATTCTATCGAAAATCGAGTGAAGGCTTAACCATAGTGGCCCGCTTCATCCAGTTCAGCCGCAACTTATTTTATATCAAATTGTGATACCTAAATTGTCCGGAGACGGAAGACCGAAGTCGGAAGACTGGAGACAGAAGTCCGAAGACCGGCAACGGGAGTTGGAGTCGGGGTCGGAAGTCGGGATTCGTGCACTGCGGTGTCGCACCTCCAAGGGGTGACATCGCTCGGGAGAGTCGGATATGCAACTATTCTATCACTCCCCCCGGAAGCTATTTGAATATCCCTTGCTTATTGATTCTGCTAGTCACGTGCCATTTAACCATGCATTAACCTTACGATAAAACAAATTAACATCCGAAGTTCCGTCTTTTGTGAAGTAGGTCCTTGTATATTTCTCAGTTGAAGTCCTGGGCCTACTTCATTCGTTCACATAAAACCGGATAGCTATGAAAGGAGGGATTTCATTTTTTATCTGCATGGTGGCCGCCATAGGTCTGCCCCTCAATGCTCAGGCGGATCAGCGTCTTGATGGCACCTGGGAAAGCAGCCGAAACAATTTGATCCTGATCATCGAATCAACCAGCAATGGGATCCGGGTCAAGCGGTCAGACCAAAACCGCTGGTACCAATATGAAGAATACCGCGAAGGCCAATATCGCGACCAGCAAGGGAACAATTATTATTTGATTGACAATAACACGCTGGAATGGGAAGATCATTCCGGCCGAAAATATTTGCGTTTCCAGCGACGTAGCCAAAAAAGTGATTACAATAGTGCAGATCAGGCTTCTGGACACTTGGATTCCCGTTATAGTTACGACGATCGTAACAAGGATACCCACATAGAGCGCAATCACCATTTTGGCAGAAATCCAAGAAACACCTTTGTGTCAACCCATCAGCTGACCGGTAGATGGATCAACCGCACGACCGGACAAACGATTTCTGTAAAAGCCCGTAGAAACGGGTTGAGGGTAAAAGCTCACCGCAGCGGCTGGAGTAACTTTAGCCGAAGAGACGGAAATACTTTTATCGATCCACGCGGTAACCGTTATGATTTTCAAGGAGGTCGGCTCACTTATACCTCTTATAGTCGGGATTTTCTTATGGAATTTCAAAGGCTTTGAGGAGACGGAAGACCGGAGACAGAAGTCCAAAGTCGGAAGACCGGAGTCGTAGCCCGGGATACAGAAGAGCAAGGTCCTGACATCGACGATGGAGATCGTCAGGAGGAGTCGCGGTGTCGCACCTCAAAGGGGTGACATCGCTTTGGAGTCGGAAGACGTAAGAACGGAGACCGGAGTACTCCATTGTCCCCAAAAGCGCCTTCACTTAGGGGGATCCAGCACTACTTTAACCGTTGTTTTTTTGTCTCCTCTTATAATAACAAGATCGACCTCATCACCAGCTTTAAATTTTTCGATGCTTAACAACAAATCCGCATTGGTTACAATTTTCTCCTTGTTAACACCTACAATAATATCTCCCAAAACAATCTCGCCCCGGTTGTTTCTACGAGTTGGTTGCAAACCACTTTTTGCCGCTGCACTACCCTGCTGAACATTACTCACCACCGCACCTTCAATACCGGCCCGGCTCACAATACTCTGTGCGAAAAGATCGATCCCCAAAGCAGGTCGTTTGACTCTTCCATATTTAATAAGGTCAGTGACCACCCAATTCACCTGATCTACCGGAATCGAAAAACCTATACCTGCAAAAGCTCCGGAAGGACTATAGATTGCGGTGTTGACACCGATTAAACGCCCTTGTGAATCCAATAATGGTCCTCCGGAATTGCCCGGATTAATGGCGGCATCGGTCTGGATTACATCCCGGATAGGAGTACCTGACCGGGTCTTGATCTCTCTGCCCAGTGCACTGATAACGCCAGTGGTCAGCGTCTGATCCAAACCAAAAGGATTTCCAATAGCAAAGACGGATTGACCAACAAGCAGGTCTTCGGATGTACCAATCGGAATGGGTGTCAGTTTTTCTTTAGGCACTTTAATCCGGAGAATAGCCAGATCTTTCTCTGGTGCGTACCCGACCAGATCGGCTTCCCAGGTTGATTGATCTGACAAGGTGACCGTGGCTTTATCCGCGTTTTCAATTACATGATAATTCGTGACGACATGACCTTCCTTATCCCAGACAAAGCCCGAGCCGTTGCCTTGAGGGATTTCAGTAATATCCCGGGTCCAATAGTCCTGCCTGTAGGTCGACGTATTGATGAATGCCACGGAATTTGCCGCTCCTTCAAACAGATTGATCGTGGCCGTTTCTTCATTGGTAAGCACCCGTTCGGGCACCATCGGTGAGGCATAGGCTATCTGTTGTACCGCTGCAGGTGAATCTGCTTCCCGGGTAAGGGATGTTGTAACTCCTACTGTCTCTTCTTTTATCAGACTCCCGGTACCCACCAGATAACCGATCAGAAAAGTAACGACCGTAAGGGTAATTCGGCCAAGTATTTTAAAATTCATTGGTATTACTATTGATTAAGTTTAAAACTGTCAAACACAGCAGTAAAATTGCAGAATTTCACAGATAAATGATAGAGACAATACTAGTCATGAGCTTTAAAAAGTCTTCCGGAACCTACTTCCTGGCAATTTAGGATCAGCGACCTCCTTCTTTCAACATCCTTCCAGAGACCAGATAATTCCTGTCATAGCATTATTCTTTACAAATATTCGACTTACCTTTAAATGCAGAACAAGGTAGTTATCCTATGCAGATCATCAAATTCTGGATGTTTGCTGTTCTCCTCACATCAATAGAGGTAACAGCCCAGGAAGATATTAACAATGACATCAACCAGATCATCCGGAAGCATGGTCTGGAACAAAGCCAGGTCATGGAGATAGCCAGCTGGCTCACGGACGTCTATGGCCCGCGTCTTACGGGTTCACTCATGCTGGATCAGGCAACGGAATGGGCAGTTAAAACCCTTGAATCCTGGGACATGAGTAATGTACATCTGGAAGAATGGGGTCCTTTTGGTAGGGGTTGGCAACTGGATCATTTCGAACTCCACTGCACCACTCCTTCCTACTTTCCAGTTATTGCTTATCCCAAAGCCTGGAGTCCTTCCACTGCTGGTGAAATCAGCGGTGAAGTAGTGTACCTCAATGCAGCTAACGGGCGGGAACTAAGAAGCTACCAGGGCCAGCTTAAGGGGAAATTTGTCTTACTGGATACTATCCGAAAACTGGATGAATGGTTTGATGCCCCGGCCAAAAGAATTGAAGCTCAGGAGTTATTGCGATTGTCCAACCTCAATAATCCCACTCCTAGACGGGGTCGTAACTACCGGAGTAGTGGAGCCAGATTTAGCGACACTTTGTGGACTTTTCTCCTGGAAGAAGCACCTGCTGCTGTCATTGATCGCAGTTATAAAGGTGATCTGGGCACGGTATTTATATCGGGTGCCAGTACTTCTGGTGGTGGCGTGAGGGATGAGGGAGCCCGGGTAATACCTCAACTAACCATGAGTATTGAGCATTATAACCGTATTTTCCGGCTGCTTCAGAAAGAGATTCCGGTTATCCTCTCCATGGATCTTAAAACCCGCTACACCAACGAAGATGGCATGGAGCATAATATCCTGGCCGAAATACCAGGCACAGATCTTGCTGAAGAGGTGGTTATGTTTGGGGCGCATTTTGATTCCTGGCATGCTGCCACCGGAGCAACCGATAATGGAGCGGGCTCGGCAGTCATGATGGAGGTTGCCAGAATACTGCAAAAAACGATAGAAGAATCAGGAATAAAACCCCGACGTACATTAAGACTAGCTCTCTGGACGGGTGAAGAACAGGGTTTATATGGTTCACGGGCCTATGTGCAACAACATTTCGCAAAGACGGATCCATTTGGCAATGCGCTGGAGATCTATCCTGCACAGGATAAAATCTCGGGATATTATAACCTGGATAATGGTACCGGCAAAATCAGAGGAGTGCATTTGCAAGGTAATCAGGCTATCTCCCCTGTCTTCCGCGATTTCCTGGAGCCCTTTCATGACCTGGGTGCCACCACCCTGACTCTGGGAAATACCGGAGGTACCGATCATCTTTCTTTTGACGCCGTTGGGATTCCTGGCTTTCAGTTTATTCAGGACCCGATCGCCTATGGGACCCGCACTCATCACAGCAACATGGATTATTGGGATCACCTGATCGAAGAAGATCTTAAGCAGGCAGCAACCATCATTGCTTCTTTTGTCTGGCACACCTCTCAGAGGGATGAAAAACTGCCCAGAAAACCCCTTGACGAAGAAATAAAACAGTAAAAATATGATGCTACCATCTCCCACTCACATCAGTCGATCTTTGATCGCATGTCTTACGCTCATGGCCTTATCAGGATTGGGCTGTAAGTCGGAAGCCACCCAGGAGGAAACCAAACCCATGTTTGCCACGGCTGCCAATGATGACGGACTACAGCTTCCCGACGGTTTTGATGCTGTGGTGGTAGTGGATACACTGGGACGTGGCCGGCACCTGGTTGTAAAAGATAATGGTGACATATACGTCCATCTTAGTAACAGGACAGCGGATGATCATTCGATGGTAGCCCTCCGGGATACTACAGGAGACGGTAAAGCCGATGTGATCTCCACCTTTGGATCGTATCCGGGTACCGGTATTGAGATACATGACAACCATCTATATTTTGCCACTAAAAGCCGGATATACCGTACTCCCCTGGGAGCAGATTTATTACCCTCCGGTGAGCTCGATACCATAGCACTTCTGGAAGGAGGCGAGGGTGGGCACTCTGAAAAGACTTTTACCTTTGATGGGAGTGGCAATATGTATGTCAATGTTGGATCACTTTCCAATGCCTGTGAAGAGCCTTTGCGCACCGGTGGTTCGAAGGGTCCGGATCCTTGCATTGAGTTGGAAAAACGGGCTGGTATCTGGAAGTTTAATGCGACCTCACCGATGCAGGTGCAGTCTCTGGAAATGCGTTATGCAACAGGAATCCGGAATGCCGTAGCCATTAGTTGGGATCGGACATCCAACCGGCTTTATGCTATGCAACATGGGCGTGACGATTTGCACCGTTACTGGCCTGATCTTTTTACAGAAGATCAGAATGTTGAACTCCCTGCCGAAGAATTTTTGCAGGTGAGCGAAGGCGACAACTTTGGATGGCCTTATTGTTATTATGACCCTTTTAAAGAAGCAAGAGTTTTGAACCCGGAATACGGGGGAGACGGTAATGCTGCCGGACAATGTGGAGACTACAAGCTACCTCTCGTAGGTTTTCCAGGTCATTGGGGACCCAATGATATGTTACATTATCAGGGTGACATGTTTCCCGAGAAATATCGGCAAGGAGCCTTTATTGCATTCCATGGGTCCTGGAATCGTCTGGGTCATGATCAGGGAGGATACAATGTCATGTTTGTACCCATGAAAGATGGTCAGGTGACCGGTGAATATGAGGTTTTTGCTGACGGTTTTACCGGTAGTGAGGCGATCAAAGCTCCCGGAGAAGCCAAGTACCGGCCTTGTGGTCTTGCCCAAGGTCCAGACGGGTCGCTTTATATTTTGGATTCGATGAAAGGCCGGATTTGGCGGATTGTCCACAACCCCGGGGTATAAGTCAGAAGGAGAGGTATCGGGGATATACTCCACAGGTAGTCGATCTCCTGTGCTTATTTCATCAAATAGCCAGGACCTTTAACAAATCTTCCGGGAGTGGCTCCGGTATGCTCGCCATTTTTCAGTACCTGCACACCATTAACAAAGACGTGAATGACTCCGGTAGCGTATTGATGCGGCTTTTCAAAAGTGGCATGATCGATTATTTGATCCGGATTAAAAATGACGATATCGGCAAAATATCCCGGTGCAAGCAATCCACGATCTTTGATCTTTAATTTCTGAGCAGCCAAACTACTGAGTTTCATGATCGCTTCTTCAAGGGGAATGACCTTTTCTTCCCGCACATATTTTCCCAGGAGCCTCGCCACATTTCCATAGGCTCGGGGATGGGTACTTTTACGCAGAAAAACACCTTCCGTGGCCAGAGCAGCGGCATCCGAGCCGAAGGTCATATATGGTAGTGTGAGTTGCTTTTTGATATTTGATTCCGACATCAGAAAATACACCGTTCCTACCCGGCTACCATCTTTGATAACCAGATCGATAATCGTTTCTTCCGGAGAAGTCTTGAGTTCAGCGCTTACCTGAGCAAGTGTTTTACCGGTGTACTTTTTCAGGGAGTCGTTCCTGAAATCAACAAACAGGACCCGGTCCGGGTCACCGGCGGAGAAATATAGATTTTCCCAGTCCGTAGCATCGGTTTTCATTTCACCGATCACCTGCTTTCTGATT
>JBGTCB010000140.1:0-2482 GCA_041748995.1 Saprospiraceae bacterium
ACTTGAGTGAAAAGTTTAAAGTGTAAAGTCAAAAGATGAACAACTCCATAAAAACTTACTTTCTACTTGAGTGAAAAGTTTAAAGTCAAAAGATGAATTACTCCATGAAAACTTACTTTCTACTTTCTACTTTAAACTTTCTACTTTCTACTGTTACGAGAGCGTTTTGATTAGGTCGGAAATAATTTTTGAGACTTCTTCTGCTTTAGCATATAGATTGTCCGCATCAGAGTCAGAAAGCTTATTGAGTTCTTTGGCCAGTACAACCATCGACCGGAGTTCACCACAAGAGCCTTTAGGTACGTATAGAAAATATGAAAATTCTTTGTTTTCTTTTCGTTCAAATCCTTTCTGAAATATTTTGTAAAATTCATTTTGAAACGCTACTAACATCTGACTATGAATCTAGTGTCCAGTCAAGCCTAAACCTACGGGTAATCCGGCGTATCTTTTGAGATATCTCTGAGTTACAAAAAACTCACGTAGCTATGGCTATGCTCATTTTTTGTGCCTTGACCTACCCCAAAATCTACACCGCCTTACCCGTCATTTAAACGTTGACATGACACTAGGAGGCTGTTGCCCGGGTACGGAACATGGAGACGAACTCGAAATACTCACTCTCCTCATCGACCGACACGAAAATGAAAAATTCCCAATAGGAGTGCCGGACCCAATTGAAGTAATTTTTACGTCAAAAAAAATTGAAAAAGAAAAAATAAGACCTTCAAGTTCGACTATTTAATGCCGGGTATCCATCCAAACAAAAAATCAATGACCCGGGTGATCGTCCGGCCTATTTTCCAGGAATAGGACCGGTATATATCATCCAGGTTTTTTTGTCTGGTCTTTACTTGCTCCATAAGGATAGCCACATCTCTGGAAGTATTCATTTGTTCCCGGTCTGTCAGAAATTTTTTTAATTGTACAATTTCCCCCAGCATTTCCTGATTTAATTCAGTGATTATCTTCATCGGATCATTTTTATTTTTCATTTCATTTTCCAGATGGTTCACCTGATTTATCAGTTGAGTTCTATCCATTTTAATTCGATCCAATTCCCGGAATAGTTCCGTATTTTGTTTCACCAATGTTTCAATTCGTTTATCGGTCACCTGAATCAACGCCTGACGTAGACGAAAGGACCAGCCGACCGGATCCGGGATTATTTCACTCCAGATGATTTCCTGTTCACTTTGACCAGCCGGGATTTCCCGTTTGAGTATGCCGGGAAGGTCTTCACTGGATTCATACTGGGATCTCCAGTGATGAGCCTCCAGAATGCCGCTGTTTATATCCTTTTTCCAAATCGCTACAAAATGTAAACAGGTTACGGAAGGTAGAAAGTTGAAATTTAGGCCCTTCTTCCCGGAAATAATCCTTGCCCACATGTCCCAGTCTCCGCAGCTTGGCAAATCCTCATTCCAGTATCCGTATTGTTGAAAACAGGTCCTCCGGTGGACCACACACGTGGCGGGAAGTGCATTGTGCTTTCGTTGTAAAAAGGGTATCCGGGTTGATTTATTCAGGAGATTAAATTCCAAACCCATAATGAGGCCATCACGGGTTACCCAACCCGGTCTGCTATAAGCGAGCTCCACTTCCGGATGTTCTTCCAGACTGTTTATCAGCAATTCAAAATGATCTGGCAAGAGAATATCGTCATGAGCCATTAATCCAACGAATTCTCCTTTTACCTGCTGAAAAGCAATATTCCGGTTGGCATATCCAAAAAGAGGAGCCTTGGGAAGATCCATCCAGCGAATCCGGGGATCATCGAAACGACGGACTGCATCCGCAGTTTGATCAGTGCATCCGTCACCAACGATCAAAAGTTCGAAATTGCGGAAAGTCTGATAAAGTACCGATTCAATGGCAAACGGGATCACGTCTGCCCGGTTGTGGGTGGGCATGACCACCGACAGTTTTACCGGGTTTGATCTTTCCGACCTCCCTGGTACTACCAACCCTTAGTGGTTTCAAAGCGATATGGAATCTGATCGGTATCCAAAGGCAGCCGGTATTTATCGGGAACCGCGTGGTCATAACAGATAGTGGGAAAATTAATGACAACCACTTCTTTTTGACCGATATTATGATTGGCATGCCAGATTCCGGCCGGAATATTCATCAGTCTGCGGTTGTACCCGGAAAGAAATACACTGGAGATTAGTCCAAAAGTAGAGGAATCAGGTCGTGCATCATATAATACAACTTCCATTTCCCCCAGAATCAAAAAATACCGGTCTTCGTGTTCCTTATGCATACCCCAGCCCTTGACCATTCCTGGCCGCAAGGTAAACATATAAGAGTAGACCAGTGGATCTGAATGCCAGTCCCACCGGCTGTCAAACAGTTCACAGATGGATCCCCGTGCATCGATTTGGGTGGGAAGTTCTTTAAAAGTCACGCCCGAAGGAAGTGATTGAATGGGTTTCCCTTCCGGGGTAACAGTTTGAGGATCTCTGACCGGTTCTTTCAT
>JBGTCB010000141.1:0-2170 GCA_041748995.1 Saprospiraceae bacterium
GCCCTAAATTAGTGCTAATAATAGATCTTTCATTCAATTTTTGACGGCTTCGGTCACCGTTATTTCCATTTCAGCATGCCCATTTGATCTCCGCTTATGGCATAGTCACCTGAGTTTACAACATCCGATCAATCATCGAAAATATTCTACCTTCATTAGTCTTTAAAGATTGTCTTATGTTTGGCAGGGGAAACCCACGAACATGCTTACGCTGCAATTGTCAATGGTTCAAGCATTAGTGGTGGTTGGGCAGGAAGGAACTCTGCCGAAGGAGGACTTAATTTTGGTATTGAAGAGAGTCAGTAAAACAGTGGGGAGGGGAAATTTTGGGGAATATAGCAAATTGGCTCTTCCTTCAGTAGTCAGGAAGTTGAACCTTCCCGTTGATGATATCGTTGAACATCCAAGACTATTCTATATTTTTGGCTTTATAATTGTGATCGGAGTAGTGAGATGATTGTTGAAAGATGAAGCCTTCCGTAGTTTACCCACAATTGAAATAAGAAATAACCGAGTTGGACAATAACGCCGATATTCAAAATATTTACACTCTGTACCAATGAATAGATTATTAATTCTTTTTGTCTTTGTTTGGACCGTGACTTGTAGCTCAATCTGGGCCCAGACAGACCCTGATTTGGAGACCTTACCGAATCAAATCGAGGTCATTGATTCATCTGGTTATCAGATAACTATTGCGCAGACGGCCCATACAAAACCATTTCGCTGTCAGATTTTCCCGGTTCATGTTGAATCCAATCTCCAGGTCATTCTCCCCCTGCAAGAAAATTTCACTTTAAGATTGGTCGACGAAGAGGGAAATATTCTCTTTTCTCATTATCAGATTTTCGGAGAAAATCAGGTCAATCTGAGCCACTTAAAAGCTGCAAAATATTTCGTTGAAATCACTTCATCCAAAGGGACGGTGATCGAACAGATCATCAAGACCTAGGAGGTTCTCAAAAGTTTTTATTGCACTTCGGTCGTTCATGACAAAACTCCCACTGCATAGGCCGGGGTTTCATTTTCTATCAAGTAACACTGCTCTTTATAGCAGAAAATGCTATTAGTCGATAATAAAACTAGTGGTCTTCCATCCCAGGTTGGTTTGAACCAATAATGTATAAAGACCTGGTACCATACCCATTAGGTCGATGTTTTGCGATAGAGTTGTGATCGAAGGAAATTGTGCACTGTATATCAGAATAGCTGCCTCATTATAGATTCTCAATTGGAGATCGGATAATTCAGTTAATTCTATCAACACATTAAAATTACCCCGGTTTGGATTGGGAAAGAGGTTTAATTGTATGGACTCCACTAGCAGTGGATTTGAAGGAAACTCCAGTAGAGCCGGGTCATCGACTACTTTGATCATTTTCTCGATGACAGACATACAACCGTTCTTCATCGCTTTCATTCGAATCACATAGTTGCCAGGTTCTTCAAAGATAATTATAGATTGGTTTAAGAAAGTATCAACGATACTGCCCCCTTCTACTTCCCATATTACATCATCTGGTACCGGCCACGAAATTTCAACGGCAGGGGTTGGTTCCCCAGCCAAACATATTCGGGAAATGAGAAAGTTTGCATCAAAAATCTGATCGCTGTATGCTATATCAAAGGTTTGGCTGATTTCACATCCATTCTCGCTCACTCCAAGAACCAAGTACTGACCTTCGACAGAAACTTTGTAATGATGACCATCTCCCACGAATTGGTCATCTCTATACCAACTATATGTGAGATTGCTATCTGGCAGAGAAACCATGATTGCTTGACCTTGGCAGTATATAGCCTTGTCGATGGGAGGGAAATTAAAGTCAAGGGGAGGAGGGTCGATTAAATCGATTTGCAATGAGTTTCTACAGAATTGATTTTTTGATACAAAAACCTCGTATGATCCTGCTGGCAATCTTCCTACCTCCTGACCGAAGAAACCATCGCTCCATGACCAGTTGTAGTCTGAAGGGTCATCATTAAGCATTAATCTGATGTAACCGTCTTCTGCTCCCGGACAGGATGGATTCAGTTTTTCTTCTACCATTATTTGCAAATTCTTATCTTCAGCGGTTAGACTAATAAGTAATGAATCCCGGCAAGTCTCATCAGAGCTGCGTAAGAAGATCCGGTATTCACCAACAGAAAGATGTGTAAAATATCCAGC
>JBGTCB010000142.1:0-3708 GCA_041748995.1 Saprospiraceae bacterium
TTAGATTATCTATTACGAGGTAAAACTGCTGCAAATACGGGCACATAAGCCCTTTTTGATTCTCACCATGATGGTGACCATGTCTGCGAGTCAAAAAGCGCTTGGAGCACCCGTCTTTAGTGCATTTTTACCTCTCACTACGAAACCCTAATGAATTATCCCGGATAAAAAATGCCGCTAACCTTTCGACTAGCGGCATTACTAGTGTTGCGAATCGCAAATAAATATAGTATCTAACTTGTTCTTTTGCACCAACACTTCATCATCAGAAACCTTACGTAGCTTCGGCTATGTGCTGTTTCGCTTCTTTGTCTTGGTACAAAATAATGCGTTTTATACTAATCTTATTTACAATTCGCAACACTTGATAGCATCTTTTGCTTATTACAGCTTAGTAAACTGACGGGCAGCAGATACTTGTCGATTAATCACAATTTGTGCGATATACGTACCAGGCTGCAACTCAGAAACATTTCTTTGAATTAGATTAATGCCCTCATAAAGAGGGGTTAGTTGCTGATAAATAGTTTTCCCACTTAGGTCAATGATATTAACCATCCCCTGGGTTGCCTGTTTCATTTCCAGCTGAAGCGTAATCTCATTCTGGGCTGGAGAAGGATACAACGTAAATAAATTGTCAAAGTATGGGTTCTCCCTAAAGGAGGTGGCTACCCCTTTGACCAGGTAGAGTGAATCGACTGTTGCACCAGAAACCAAACTTCCATCAGATGCCAAAATCCGGTGATAGATAGAGACTACTTCTCCTGAGTCAATGCCTAACGTGCTTAGTAAAGTATCGACTGTTCCAAAAGTTGTCTCAAAAGAGGTATTTTCTCCTGTATTCACAGAAATAACCGATGATGAAAAATCTGCTGTCGTTGATAATTGCCAAATGTAAACGACTTTGTCACCATTAGGGTCATCAGAAGGATCCCATTCTGCTATAAAGGGAGTCGTTAAATCACCCGAGATAACAATCGTATCACCGGATTCAGGACCCACAAAACCTACACTGTCCGGAGCGTAATTTATTTCGGGTAAAACCTGACCTCTGATTTCACCACTATTTACAGTAGTGGTGTGAATATTGACATATGTATTTCCGGCTTCGACCATCATCGCAACGGAGTCGGCAAGCGAAACTCGATTGCTATCCGCCAGGAAAACTCCAGATTTCAGATCATCAGCAATCTCTGAATTTAATCCAAAAAGGATTCCACCAGCCATTCCGGCCATGCCCAAATGGACATGAGCACCTCCTGCAATGTTTTCAGCAAAATCACCTGACAGATTTCTGAATGAACCGGAGGCTACAAAATTATCTCCGTTTTGCTCAAAAAGAACAGCACCTATACCGGTCGTGGTTACTGGAATGACTGCTGTTATTCCAGTGAGGTTGGCAACATATAAATTTTGACTTAAAGGCCTTAAATTTCCCCGGATTTCTCCACCGCCAAAATTAGCCGAATGGACATTTATATAGGTCATGCGGTTTCGAACGGTATCCATAAATCCCTGAGTAACCGGAAAGGTATTATCACCAGGGTGGTATATACCATTGAGATCATCATTCGATGTCACGTCCAGATCGGTCAGAATTCCGCCATTCGAGCCAGCCAGACCAAAATGTAAATGGGAGCCTCCTCTGACCTGAGTGGCAAGTGCTGAACTCAGATTTCTAAAACTTCCGGAGACAACTGCAGCAGCTCCGGTATATTCCAGGGTAGCCGCTCCAGCGGCAGCTGTATTGACCGCAGGTGATTGCCCGGCACCGGAGAGTGGGGTATAAAAATAGGCAACAGCTTCATGAAGCAATTGACCTCTGATTTCACCTCCTGTGAAATTCTCACTGTGGACATTGACATATCCAAGACGTGATCTTAGAGAATCTTTCCTGGTGGTGGTGATATCAAAAGAATTATCCTGGGCCCGGAATCGACCATTTGAGGTCATAGCATCAGGAGTAGTGGTCAAAGCGAAACGCACCGGACCATTCGATCCCGATGGAGCAAAATGAATGTGCGCTCCACCACCAACATTCACTGCCAGTGGACTGGTAAGGTTTCTGAAAGAACCCGAAGCTGTAATCTTCCCTCCATTTACCTCCAGGATCACCGCGCCATCACCCGGACTCACCACAGCTGAAAATTCCTGACTGGCAACCATGTAAGCATTCATGAAGTACTGGCTTTCTGGCACTATCTGACCTCTGATCTCTCCACCTGGGTGATTGAGTGAGTGTACATTAACATACAAGCCCCGGTTCATTAAAGCCAGCAATGTATCTCCTCCTACTATAAAGGTATTGTCCTCAGGTTCAAAGGTAGCACTTCGATTGTCATCACCAATATCCATGACCAGTGGGAAAACAATTCCACCATTACGACCTGCCATGCCAATATGGATATGAGCCCCGCCTGCAGCCGCCGTATTAATATCACTTTCTAAACCCGAAAACGAACCACTCAGGGTCAACGTGTCGCCGATAAGCCCCAGAGTCACTTTGCCCCGGGCATAGCTCGTGACTGGTGGCGACTGACTGGTTCCGGTAATATTAGCCCGGAATTTGGCAGTAGCCATAGGTGTAAGTTGTCCTCTGATCTCTCCGGATGGGAAACTCGTACTATGAACATTGACATACCATCCTTCCGCCCGAAGAGTTGCCATTTGCTCATCGGTGAAGGTAAACGTATTGGAATCGGCTGGAATTGTACCCGAAAGGCTGTCGGCACTCAGCGCAACATTCAGCCCCTGGAGGACGCCTCCGTTTGATCCTGCTTTGGCCTCATGAATATGAATACCACCGCCCACACTGACTGCCAATGGTGAACTCAGGCCGGAAAATGAACCCGACAAGGTCACTGTATTTCCAGTCACTTCCATGACGACAGAACCTCTGGCATCTGACATCACTGAAATACTGGCATTACTTCCAAACAAATTTGCTGAATAAAACTCATCGGCGGCAGGTAGAATCTGACCCCGGATTTCACCACTAGAATAATCATTCGAGTGTACATTTATATAAAGTCTTCGTTCGTTGAGTGCCGTTTTCATATCCTCATCCAGAATGAAAGTATTTGAGGCCACTTCAAACATTCCTTCATTTAATCCTTCCGATAAGGTAGGTGTCAGGCCGATGGCTATACCACCGTTGACCCCGGCAATACCAGTGTGAATATGTGCGCCACCGGCGATAGTGGTATCAACACCGGAAATAATTCCACTGAATGGTCCGCTCACTGTTAACGTGTCCTCTGTCAGTGTAATACTGACATCACCATTTGCACCCGATAAGACAGGAAAAGGTTCGTGGTTACCACTTAAAATCGCCCGGTATTCCTGGGCTTCTAAAGTACTTGCTATCAAAAGCAGGAACAATACGCTGATCAAGTAATTCTTTATCATAGGTTTTCTCTTTAAGGTTCAAAATAAAAATAATGTTGTTAAAGTACATCGAAAGGGTATGCAATGTTGGCAGTACGCATTACCAGGTTAAAGTTCATAACTTTAACTTGATACTATCACCAAATGTTCATAAGATCCGATGAAAAAATATAATATTAAAATTGAATAATTCATTTAAGTAGCAAGCTTTAGATTCGGGATGGTACAGGGTTGATGAGCCATGACTCTTTTGATTAAATTATGGAACAAGATATTCTTAAAAAGGTGTCTGTTGAATCGATAGGTATACTCATCTAAATA
>JBGTCB010000143.1:0-4046 GCA_041748995.1 Saprospiraceae bacterium
GCTATCAAGGGATATCTAAAGAAGTTCTGTTGGATCATGATTTTGGCCTGGTGGGGGAAGCTTTGGGTTGTGTCAGGAAGCGAGAATCTGCGCAAGATTGAATGGAGTACGATTCCAAAGCTCAGTATGATCAAAGCTATAGCTGCCTTTGATCAGTACGATCAACTTGCCAATGCATCATCTGCCGATGAAGTGATTTCAAAATGATGGTAATGCCCATAAAATACTTCAGTCTGCTGCAAAACTCATAAATCTTATTAGAGGAATAGTCATGGAAGTAAATGACTCAAATCTTTCCCCCCTTTATGTTAAATTACTATCTTGCATAATCTTGCATATCAAGTAAAACTGCAATGATTCCTTTCAAATCATCTTTTTTATTACTACTCTTCTCCGTTACCTGCAGTTCCTGTTCAGATATTATCACTTCGCGAAGTCTCTATCGTGTAGATAATAATTCAGCTGATCATCTTAGCACAAATGATAAGATTATAAAAGTGCATTTGACATCCGGAAGGGTAGCCGTTCTTCGGAAGTGGGATCTGAATCATGAGAAGAGGATTATTTCGGGAAACGGGTTTGTCTTTAACGCAAAGAGACAAAAAATAAATTCTTCTCCACAAGATTTCGATCTCGATTATGATGACTGTGTCCTGGTTGAGGCCAACGAGTACATTAATGAAGAGTTCTTTCCCACAGCAATCATGGTGCTTACTACAGCCCTTGGTGCTCTGACCCTCCCCTGTCTGGCCAATCCTAAAACGTGTTTTGGTTCTTGTCCAACCTATTACTTACATGATGGCGATTCTCTGATACTTCAGGCAGAAGGATTTTCTTCCAGCATAACAGAATCTATGGAAGAAATCGATATTGATGCCCTGCCGAAATTCTATGATAAGGGTGATAGTATTGTAAGAATCGAACTGAAGAATGAAGCTTTGGAAACCCATTACATTAGAAAGTCCGAAATATTGGCATTCCATCAACCGGATTCCGGAGAACTACACTTTGGAAACGATGAGTTTTTCTATGTTGATGAAATAATAGATTCGATCATTGCAGTAAATTCTGATCCAAAATTAAGGCAAACGCTTCAATTCAGAGACGGAGATGAATTTTTTACCCTCTCCGATGCCGAGGATCTCAAAATCAAGGAGAGCATCATCATCGAATTTCCTGAAAATGACTTAGCAAACCCAGCTGTACTAATTACTAAAAGACAATCCCTGATGACTACCTATCTTTTCTATCAATCGCTGGCATATATGGGAAGTAGGGTAGGAGATATTATGGCATTTTATGAACGTTCAAATCCTTTAATTAAAAAAGCTCAAAAATCAATCTATGACCTTCTGGGTGGTATTGAAATCAGTGTTCTGATTAAAGACAAGTGGAAAGTTGTTGGTACGATCACAGAACAAGGACCCATTGCGTCTGATTCTCACTTATTGCCTTTTGATGAAAAAGGCTCATTTCATAAAGTCAAGTTAACGATGACTAAAGGTCTTTGGCGGATCGATCAAGTTTCTCTTTGCAACATTAGGGAACGAGGCTTAGAACCAAAAATTATGCCCCCCAGCAAATTGATAAATAATGGTCAGCAAGATGATAGCCTTCTTTTTACCCTCGTTGATCCAAAATTAATGTTGGTAAATAATCCGGGTACTTCTTACACCCTTGAATTTGATCTTCCAAAGAATGAACAATCATTGTTATTCCTTAAGACTCAGGGATACTATACTGAATGGATCCGGTCGGAATGGCTCACAGAAGAAGACCCCACGATGACCCAAATGATAATCCGAAATCCAGCAAAATGGTTAAAATTGATGGCTCCCCGATTTAAAGCAATAGAGGATGAAATGGAGACGCTGTTCTGGTCAAGTAAATACCAAGGACAATGAACTGCAATTTGATGCTCCTGACATTGATCTCTGTGCTTTTTCTAGCCTGTGCCCAAGATGCCTATCGAAACGCTCTAATACCTAAAACCAAAAACAAAGTTTTAAAAAATGTGTACGGAGCTTATGTTGAAATTCAAACCGAAACGGAATCCTTGAGAGGTGAATTCATTAGCCTGGAGAAGGATACCCTTTACATTTTGTCTACTAGCCAACTGGTCTATTGTAGGTCCGATGAAATTAATTCAATGGAATTGCGACTGGCAGATTCAAAAGCAGATGGAATTGCCGTTATGGGTGCGATCTCCTTATTTCCTCCCCTGTTGGGTGCTGCTGTACAGCCAGATTATTCAGGAGCATTTTTAACCTTGAGCATTCCAATTGCACTTTTAAACTTAATGGCCTGGGGAGGAGAAAATAGTCGTAAACCCCATCGCATCCGTTATCCTGATGATCTTAAGGAAATTTACTCTCTCATAAAATATGCAAGATTCCCTTATGGACTTCCTGATGGTATGAATCGACAAAATCTTGAATCTCTTATCAGATAGGAATGTTCGTTGAATGGTATTAAACTATCAATGTTCATCCTGGCTTAAATCGATCACCAATCCCAAAATGAGATGGGGTGGATATTCCTCGCAATGCGGATTCTGTCAGATGAAGTTTCTTTGACGGATGGTGCCAGTTTCGATGCCATCCCTTTATCAAATCCCTTGTGTCAAATGTCCCGATCTAAATATCACTTACAAAGATGCTTGACCAAGGTGATTATAATGCCAAGGTCTCGCCATAACAAAGCCTGGTTCGTCGACCGGAAACAAAAAAGGCTCAGCCATAGATCTGCTGAGCCCAGGTAAAGTTTTGAGGTCGGTAGCGAACCTCCTATAATTATGTAATCGATTGATTATCATCTTCTTAACTCTGTCGAATGGACATGGGGTACAAAGTGGGGTACAAAAAAATAGTTCAAAAAATATGCTTTAAGATCGAGACCTTTTCTCCAGATTTCAAGCTCCAGACATCCCAGTTTTATTTTCTAGGACTAAAGTTAGGAGTGTAGAACTATCGTTTTAATGCATAGTAAAGCAGATTCATTATAGGTATGAGTGGGTGCTAAGAGATTAGAGCCTAGCTGACCTGTTCCTTTCCCGGTGCTGTTTTTTTTGCTATAGAAGTTTCAGGTACTCCCCTCTGGAACTAGACATCGTAGAAGAGGGAGGATGTCCGATGTTTCTCCTTCACGTCCTTCCTGAGCTTTAACGACAATGGAGCTTCATCATAAACATCGTCCTCTTGAAATGATGATGCAACCTGTGGGGAGTCCCTGTTATTTTCGTGATCTGGGTGGGTACAGTTTAAGAAAGGAGTAGCCATGACACTGTTAGGCACAGTTATTCCAGTTTCAAGAATCTTGCGGCATTGGCATAGAATATATCTTCCTTATCCTGTTCTGTTAGAAATTCAAGGCTATTCAGAAAATTAATTGATTTTTCAATAGCATATGGCCAAACCATTTGGTCGGACCCAAACATCACCCTATCTAAATACCCTGCATGTTTTACGTTCTTCAGAAATTCGGTAACAGTTCGCTGGGTATTGGGCTCAATCCATAGCATCACAGCTATATCAGTATATAATTGGGGATAATAGGCCATTAGTCGCAAAGCATGTTCGTGCCACTCTTCTCCGCCGTTGTGCATCAAATAAATCCTTAGTTTTGGATATTTTACCAATACATCTTCAATCAAGTAGGGATCACCCATTTTTAGCCTTGCTTTAGGAGACCATGAATAAGTTCCGCCTGGGTCACCTCCACCTGTATGCACTGCAACGGGAATATCATACTTTTCACAAATGCGTAAATAGGGCTGCCAGATAGAATCGCTTAGTGTTGTACCATTATAGTACGCTCCAATTTCTCCAAACACTTCAATTTTCTTGTCTACTATCATTTGCTCAAACTTAACGCTGTCCAATCCATAATCATCGGGAGAAAAAATCAATTGAATAATTCATTTAAGTAGCAAGCTTTAGATTCGGGATGGTACAGGGTTGATGAGCCATGACTCTTTTGATTAAATTATGGAACAAGATATTCTTAAAAAGGTGTCTGTTGAATCGATAGGTATACTCATCTAAATA
>JBGTCB010000144.1:0-2602 GCA_041748995.1 Saprospiraceae bacterium
TTTTTCGGAAATAAATATCGAACTCGTTGAGGAGCTCATTGCAGATGGTGCCAACGGGCTCAAGGATGGTAAAGATGACTCCGAATCTCCAAATCTAAAGTATCTCCAAAGGAATTCCGAAAAGATCCATCGCCACGGCAAACGAATGGATGCCATAGTTAAAAGCATGTTGCAGCATTCAAGAACCGGTCCTACACACTACGAAGAGGTGGATATAAATGCGCTTTGTGATGAGGCCCTGCGGATGGCATATAATGGATACCGAGCCATAGAAAAATCGTTTAATGCCAAATACGAAACAAAATTCGGTTCCGATCTTCCCCGTATCAGTGTCATACCACAGGATTTGAGACGAGTCATTCTCAATATTATCAACAATGCATTTTATGCAGTGAATGAGAAGAGAAAAGGGCAGATGGGCAGATCGGAGGGTTCCAACGAATATCGACCACTCATCAAACTGACGACGGCAGAATCTTTGCAGGACATTAGTATCACCATCGCCGATAATGGTCCTGGCATTCCGGATGAAATCATTGATAAGATATTCCAACCCTTCTTTACCACCAAACCAACCGGTGATGGAACCGGGCTGGGACTCTCATTGTCATATGACATCATCACAAAAGGACATGGCGGCGAATTGAAGGTGCGCAGTAAGGAAGGATTAGGCACTGAATTTGAAATCCTCTTGCCAATTAAGAGGCAGCAAATGCACCCATTGGATAATATAAGTATCGTCACTGAGTATTGAAATGAAAAGACTTTTACATATCAGCTTCTCGTATCTGAATCGTACTTATACGTTGCTACTGTTTTGCCTTGCATGCTGTATACAATTGAGCATTCAGGCTCAATCGCGTATTGAAATACCAGCCGATTCTCACTGGACCATGACCCTGATTGACGAATTGGAAGTCATGAGTGATGAACAACACCAATGGTCGGCGGAGTCCCTATTTGCTACTTCAGATGATGTATTTGAACCAAATACAGCCGATGCAAAACCTGTGTTGCATAACTATTGGGCCAGGTTTAAGTTGGCAAATACAACTAAAAGTGAACAATGGGTGAGTTTCGAATCCTACTATTGGGATTATGTGAAGCTTTATTTTCGCGATTCAACCGGGAATGTCACCAGCATTCCTTTCGGTGTATTGAGCAATCCTTATAATAACAAGTTCCTTGTCAAGCCACAAATGGAATATGATGTACTCGCCAATTTTGAGTCCAGCGGTCAATTCCGTAGGGAAAACAACATCAACCTCGTAATCAAACCGACCATACCAACACTAGAAAGAACAACATTTACCAACTACATGGATGGTATCACTTTCGGGATTATGTTTGGTCTTGCCTTGTACAACCTGTTTCTATTTATTTCCCTGCGGGATAGAACCTATTTTTGGTATTCACTATATATTCTTTGTGTAGCTTTCGCCTTTGCTACAATATTTGCTAGTGAACCACCAAAATGGACGCAATTTTTCTCTTCGGATTATCCATTTTTCGCATTTTATATA
The DNA here is from genome assembly GCA_041748995.1 of Saprospiraceae bacterium. Lineage (GTDB taxonomy): Bacteria > Bacteroidota > Bacteroidia > Chitinophagales > Saprospiraceae > JABDMH01. Next base: position 1,524 of record JBGTCB010000144.1, read on the forward strand.
AAGAAAATTACCGACCCGTTATCTTATGTAGCATATGTCAATTTCGTTAGAAATTTTCTGGTGACAAAAGGCAGGCATCCGGTTTGGGACAAAGTACTGAAGATCTGCATAGCCCTAATCATACTTCAGGCTTTGATTAATCTGACCGGCATATATTACTTTACAGGTTTAACCCGTCTCATGATATGGAATATGAGCGTGGTGGTTTGTGTCATGCTGGCATTCATCAGCTACAATAGAGGGTTTACCAGAGCTAGGTTTTTCATAGTCGGCCAGATCTTCTTCGTAACTGGGATATTTATCACATTCATGTTCTATGCAGGCTGGGATGTAATTTTCTTTCTACCTAAAACAGAATTCCTTAATTATTTCAGATCTCCATCCTCTTACTTTGTCCTTGCTGCCGTAGAATCTATCCTTTTCTCTTTCGCCCTGGCAGATAAATACAATATGCTGCAGAAGGACATCGCAAGGGTAAAAATCGAAAAGGAAAAAGAAAAACAGGATTTGCTTGCTTCGCAAAACGAAATGCTGGAACAACAGGTTGGCGAGCGAACGCAGGAATTACGTCAATCCCTTGCAGACCTTAAGACCGCTCAGGCTCAATTGATCCAGGCTGAAAAAATGGCTTCGCTTGGCACACTCACTGCTGGTATCGCTCATGAAATACGGAACCCTTTGAACTTCATTAACAATTTTTCGGAAATAAATATCGAACTCGTTGACGAGCTCATTAAATCTGGCGCCAGCGAGCTCCTGGGTGGTAAAGAGATCACCGAATCTGAAACTCTGAAATATCTCCATAGGAATTCCGAAAAGATCCATCGCCACGGCAAACGAATGGATGCCATCGTGAACGGCATGTTGCAGCATTCAAGAACCGGTCCTACACACTACGAAGAGGTGGATATAAATGCGCTTTGTGATGAGTCCCTGCGGATGGCATACAATGGATACCGTGCCATAGAAAAATCGTTTAGTGCTAAATACGAAACAAAATTCGGTTCTGACCTTCCTCGTATCAGTGTCATACCTCAGGATATGGGACGAGTCATTCTCAATATTATCAACAATGCATT
>JBGTCB010000145.1:0-1533 GCA_041748995.1 Saprospiraceae bacterium
TCTCCCGCGCAGCTTTTTGTAATTCTCTACTCGCTGATTCAATTCTCCACCCTAATTGAATAAATCACAAGTACAACCTATTACCTTCGAAGGGTTAATAAAATCCAAGTCACTCACACGAAAGAAAATCCCATCTATTAATATTGAATCTTTAAAAGAAACATTTATCATATTTGAATCATTTAAATATATTTTTTCATAATGGTGGGGAGGAGGGCCGGGACCAAATTTTATTATTGCAAAATTTCCGGTTTCATTAAAAAATATCCCATCACAAGGTGTAGCAATACTTTTAGATACTGTACTATAAACAGTATAATCAAACTCTGGTTCATACATTAATACCCAATATTTAGATAACGTCTCATAATGAGATTTACTCTTAATAGTACATAATATTAAAGCAAAACCAGTCGGAATTAGTGCAATTAAAAGAAACCACTTATTATCTATTAATTTCATAGGCTATTGATTAACTGGAACTGTTAATTCATAAGTTTGACTTACGGTAGCATATTTGTCATTCTTATTCTTCCTAACAGGTAGCCCACACGGGAATCCAACCCCGAACTTTTCCTTTCATTCCAATAACGAATATAGAACTAGTTTTTTGATCTTTGGAAAGCGTTATGCTTTGGGAGATTTGTATTTCTCTGAAGCTAAGGGGTTCACGAGGTCAACATTTTATGCTTAAGATGGGAGTTCACTTCCTTACCGAAGATTCACGCCACAGGACACTGGCATCTGAGAGAAAATAGATCAAATCATTAGAAGTGGTCACACACCCAACTATCCCGTTCTTATACCTGGTATAGATTCCCTGCCAAGGTGATGCGGCAAGATACTTTCCGGGTTCAAAATTATCAGGAAATAAAAAAACCACCTGTTCGTTTTCATCGATTAACTTGTATTGACCTTTCGATTTTACGAGACATATTCCATCTTTAAAACCACCCTCATCCACCCATTCATAACTGCTCTCCCCTTCAATGGCGAGATCCCTGTATACGAACCTAAAACCACCAGACTTAAGGACATAATTTAGCCGTTTGGAAGGCCTCTCTACACTAACAAAAGAGGACTCCAAGAGATAGTTTCCGTTGGTGTCAATAAGTCCCCATAAATAATTCTCTCTTACAAAGGCTGTCCCGAATTTGAAATTCGATGTCCTTTGATAATGTGGTGGGATAACAGGAGAAAGTTTAGAGTCTAAAAACCCGTAAAGCTCGTTATCCTTTGAAAAAAACACCGACCTATTATTATGTTCTGTTCCCAGTAAGAACGGTGCCATCAATTTACAATGACACCTGTTATCAATGCTATACGTATTATTAGAGGTATCTGCAACCAGAAGGAATTCAGTATTCTCATCAAACCACCCCCCTTCATATCGGGATGATGAAACAAATGGCAAGTAAATAATTTGAGACTGATTGCATACTACCCAATTCAACTCAGTATCATACAAAAATGATCCTGAATAAGTCGGGAACATAACCTCGTTTTTACTTATTTTGTGTTTGGCCCTGCTTA
>JBGTCB010000146.1:0-6062 GCA_041748995.1 Saprospiraceae bacterium
TCTGGATATGGTATTAGCCACCATTGATGGAATGGACGGTATTTTATTCAGTAGTAACCGACCGAACAATACAGATCAAAGTCAAAGTGTTGATACTACACTTCGATTTCAAAACTTCAATTTGTTTCATTTGGCTTTTGAAGAGGCAGGTCCCAAATTGTTTCAGATTACTGACCAAAAGGTGGCCAATTATCGTTTACCGAAACCCTCATCTAATGGTATAATGTTTCTTTCAGAAGAGAATGGTATCGTTAACCGTAAACTTATTAGCGTTTCCAGAGATTCGATGGATTGGGTTGAGTTTCTCCTCAAAGACAGCAGCAAAGTATTGCGGTCTGTGGGTGCAGACATGGATATAGCAGATTCACTAATACTGAGTAGTCGCAATACCCGGATCCTGGAATACCAGGGTGAGGAAAGATTTCTTACTAATAATCTGTGGAATATTGTTACTTATGATGTCAGCGCCAGGACAGGTGCCGTTGCCGAGGCGTATAAAATTAAAGATGAATACAAGGTATTCCTTGACCAATCCAATTCAAGTGGTGTTGATATAGGTGCCAGTTTGCATCAGCAGTTGGAGGATCGGCGCCAGACAAGCCCCAGCAATCGCGAACCAGAAGTAGCTCCTGCCCCACAAGTTGAAGAAGTCATCCGATCAAGAAGGTCAACTGAAGATGGAAAGAAGTACCTCTTCCAATCAGAGTTTCCCGATATGGAAACAGATAAAACTGAGAAAATTCTGGAAAGTTCTATTCAAAACCAGGTGGTATTAAATACTTCTATCAGTGCCCGTAAAGAAGCACAGGTAGATAGCCAACCGATAAATAGATTGAGAATTGTCCCGTACCAGCTAAAATTCAAGCTCCATGATCTCAGTACAAACATGGACAACAACCTGCTTTTTGGAGGTTTGGATAATTACGCTGCATTTAAGAGAGAATTTGAACCAATTCCTCTTGGACTATTAATGAAGGCTAATTTTAAGGACCTGTTTGAAGACTATACCTTTGAGGGTGGTGTTCGCATTCCAACATCATTTAACGGTACGGAGTTTTTTCTGGTGTACGATAATAAAAAGAAGCGGCTAGACAAACAATACGCCATCTACAGAAAGTCTCTTTCAAACAATGTACAGGGAGATGGTGATCCTTTCAGAGCACGGAATACGATTTTATTGGGACAGTTTGGCGTGCGTTATCCCCTTGATATTTATCAAAGTCTCAGGGCTACGGCGACATTGAGGCAGGATAAGACCATTTTCTTAGCCTCTGATCAAAATTCTCTGAACAATCCGGATCTGGAAGCTCAAAGAGCTGGCCTGAAACTGGAATATGTCTTTGATAATGCTATCGACATTGACTACAACATTCGGTCAGGTACCAGACTAAAGGTCTATACTGAACTTGTTAAAAAGTTTGCTTTTGCTATCGACCCCTTTTCTTTGAGCCTTGCAGAGGGATTTATGACTGTAGTTGGAACTGATACACGGCAATATTTCAATTTTGCAAAACATATGGTTTGGGCTACCCGCTTTGCAGCGGCAACCTCCTTCGGATCGGAACAGAATCTTTATTATTTAGGAGGAGTTGATAACTGGTTGATTCCGAAGTTTAATCAGGAAGTGCAACAACCCGCAGGAAATTTTGCCTATCAGACGATCAGTCCTAATTTGAGAGGATTTGAGTACAATGTGCGTAACGGTTCGACTTTTGCACTTATAAATAGTGAACTGCGGATTCCTTTTCTAAAATATCTCTCAAGAAGACCGATTAAGTTTGCTTTTTTAAGAAATCTGCAAATTGTGGGCTTTGCGGATGCAGGTGCAGCCTGGATAGGATTATCTCCATTTGACGATGAGAACCCGATAAATATCTATGAAGAAGAATTTCCACCAGCCCTAAGAATCCGGGTAAACTATCATCGTGATCCTATAGTATTTGGTTATGGAGTAGGTCTTCGTACCGTGTTGTTTGGATATTTTGTACGTGTGGATTATGCATGGGGGGTCGAGACACGGGTTGTACAAAAACCCAGACTACATTTAGCTCTTGGATTTGATTTCTAAGCCAACCTCCCGTTACTTCGAACATGCAACTTAATTTATATCAGGTGGATGCGTTTACAGATCACCTTTTTGGTGGCAATCCTGCTGCGGTGATTCCTCTTGTACAATGGCTACCCGATCAGGTCATGCAAAATATTGCTGCCGAAAACAATCTGGCCGAAACAGCATTCTTTGTTAAGCAGAACGAAGGTTTTTTTTTACGGTGGTTTACACCAACTCAGGAGGTTGAACTATGTGGGCATGCAACTTTGGCAACAGCACATGTCTTATATGAACATCTTAACTATACTGATCAATACTGCATCTTTCAAACCCAAAAACGTGGAATTCTGAAAGTAAAGAAATCAGAAGATGGGCTTATCATGGATTTTCCGGCAGATCGGGCCAATGCCATACCAGAACGAGAAGAGCAGATCCTGGTTGCCGCCTTGCATCTTGATCCACTGCAGTGTTTAAAAGGGACAGACGATATCCTGGTTATTGTTCAAGACAAAGCAGAGGTGATCAATTATCAGCCAGATTATCGGGCAATAGCCAATTTAGACACCAGGGGTGTCATTTTATCTTCAGTAGGAGATACTACATACGACTTTATAAGCCGGTGTTTTTACCCAAAATATGGTATTGATGAAGATCCGGTCACCGGATCAGCCCATACTCTACTAACCCCCTATTGGTCTGAACAACTCAACAAGACCAGACTGATAGCCTTACAAGCGTCAGAAAGATCAGGTCAACTAATCTGTGAGGTTGTTCAAGATCGGATACATTTAACCGGGAAAGCGATTACTTACTTAACGGGACAAATTACTTTAAGTAATGGCATATCATCCTAAACACCGCTATAAGAGTAGAAAAGAACGTTATGTGATCATCAAGAGAAATACTAAAGTTTTCTTGGTGTTTTTTCTGGTAGCACTACTCATCATGATATACCGTAATCGAATTCATATCATGGATACACTGAGAATCTATTTCTAGCGCAGACCAATCCATGAATGTATTTTCTTCCGGTCAAATTGATAGATAATACCGAAGTATCCTATTGTAAGTAGAGTACTTATCAAAAGTTGGGCTAATACCAAAGGACTAAAGTATAACTTGACAAGCTCATTGATCCCGTATAGAACTAATGCCAAAAAAAGATATCCCAGCATTTTTCCCAAATCATATGGGATAGGATAGAAAAAATATCCTGTAATAAAACTGGTCAGTGACATAAACCCATAGCAAGCCAGTCCAGCCCAGGCCATGGCGATAGAGCCGTGTCGCGGAATAAGACTTGCTGCCACCACAAATGTTACGACAGCACCTCCTAGTGAAATCAGGGCTCCTATATAGGTTTTGTCTTTAATTTTATACCATAGACTGAAATTATAATAAAGTCCTAAGAACCAGTATGCCAACAATAGAACGGGTACGATATTTAACCCAGACCGATAACCGGGTCCGAGTAAAAATTTGAAAACATCGAGATAAAGAAGTACCACTAAAAAAGCAATACTCGCAGCCAGCGAGAAAGCTTCGGCTACGTCTGCGTAGGTATCTTTTGCATTTTCATCTTTTGCTCGCTTAAAGAAAAAAGGTTCAGCTGCATAATTAAAAGCTTGCGTAAATAGATTCATTAGCAATGCAAGTTTTGCGGCAGCTGCGTAAATCGCTGCGGAATCCAGATTTGCATTTTTCTCACCGGGAAGTAAATACTTCAAAAGGGGTACAGCAAAAGATTGATTGAACACTCCCGCCATACTTACAATAACCAGGGGAAAGACATACCAGGCCATCTTCTTTAAAAGAGAAAAATCAAAGACGAAGCGAGATTTGATAATTTGGGGAATCAGAAGAACTAATACAAGTCCACTCGAAATTATATTTGCAATGATGACCAGATCCAATTGTCTGTCAGGGTGGTAAATATTCTCGAAAAAGCTAAAACCCTGATTGATCAGAAAAGGGCAAATTTCTAGAAAGAAAATCACCAAGATGACGGTAAAAACCACATTAGCTACTTTTATAAGAGCAAATTTTATAGGCTTGTTTTGTAGCCTTAACCTCGCAAAGGGAATTGCAGCTAAAGCATCAAATGAGATGATCAAAAGCATATATATGATATATATACCTTTGTTGCTATATTGTAAAGCTTCTGCTAATTCAGACCTCCAGATGAGCATGACCGAAGACAAAAGTACAGTGGTAATGACGATGCTGATGAATGACGTGTAAAAAGCATTATTCTCTAAATCCTTATCGGATCCTATCCGGAAGTAGGCAGTTTCCATCCGATAGGTAAAGATGATGAGCAGAATCGCCATGTAAGAGTAGAGATCCTGATGAATGGCATAAAGGGTACGATCGGTGAATAGCCGGGTAAGGTAGCCGGTCAGAAATACAAAATAGACAATTCTGCTAAGGATGCTACTAATACCGTAAATTGCCGTTTCACTGGCCAATTGTTTGACAAAAGACATGTACTTCTATCGGTGCTCCATATTGTAGAGAAACTGATTGATGACGACAAAATAAATGAATTTATTTACCATCTTTAAGTACTATATGATTTTATCTACCTTAACCCGCATTATTCATGTAGTATGATAGATTTTGATTTGTTGAAGAATATATGCGAAACACCAGGGGCACCTGGTTTTGAAAAGCGAATCCGTGATCTTGTAGTTAATCTGGTTAAACCATTGGTTGATGAAGTGACTATAGATGCCATGGGTAATGTTATCGCATTGAAGAAGGGGAAGGAGAGTAAGCGGGTAATGATTGCAGCTCATCTGGATGAAATAAGTTTTATGGTCACCTATATCGATGACGATGGCTTCATCCGGTTCCATACTTTAGGTGGTTTTGATCCCAAGACACTGACCGCGCAAAGGGTTCTGGTTCATGGTAAAAAAGATATCTATGGAGTCATGGGCTGCAAACCAATACATCTGATGCAGGCCGAGGAAAAGAGCAAAGCACCCAATATAAGGGATTATTATATTGATACAGGTCTAACAGGAAAGGAGGTGAAGGAGTTGATTGAAATTGGAAATCCTATTACTCGTGAACGGAGTCTGATTCAGATGGGATCTTGTGTGAATGGTAAGTCGTTAGACAATCGGGTTTCTGTATATATTCTGATCAAAACCCTGGAGGCTTTGAAGGATCAGGAGTTACCTTATGATGTTTATGGCACGTTTACCGTGCAGGAAGAAGTCGGGCTAAGGGGAGCAATGAGTTCAGCCGGACATATTAATCCTCATTTTGGATTAGGGCTTGATGTCACTGTTGCATTTGATTTACCGGGGTCTCAGCCCCATGAAGTAGTTACAAAACTTGGCCACGGTGCCGCCATCAAGATTATGGATGGTTCAACCATTTGCGACTACCGGATGGTTAGTTATCTTAAGGCACAAGCAGAAACCCACCAGATCAGGTGGCAACCCGAGATACTGACTGCCGGAGGAACAGATACAGCAGCCATTCAGAGGTATGGACAAGACGGTGCTATTGCCGGAGCGATTTCCATTCCCCTAAGGCATCTCCATCAAGTCATCGAGATGGCTCACATTGAAGATATCCAAAGTTGTATCTTACTTCTGACCAATGCCCTCAAGTATCTTGATCAACATGATTGGCAAGCCTAAAACAAAATATATTATGTGGAAAGAAAAGGAAAACAGCTTATGCAGGTCGCTTAAATTTAAGGATTTTGCTCAGGCATTTGCATTCATGACCCAGGTTGCTATTCATGCCGAAAAAGTCAATCATCATCCATGGTGGAGTAATGTCTACAATGAGGTAGAGATCAAGTTAAGTACCCATGACGCAGGCAACACTGTGACTCAAAAGGATCGTGACTTAGCGCATATTATTGACATTATTTATAAAGCGTACTCATAGATCAATGCGAAGTAAGTTGCCGGATGTTGGCACTACCATTTTCACGGTTATGTCTGCGTTGGCTAAGGAATACGGTGCCATAAATCTATCTCAGGGATTC
>JBGTCB010000147.1:0-9207 GCA_041748995.1 Saprospiraceae bacterium
TACTATCCGGATGGGTCGAGAGAACGGTTTGAAGCACTAATTGATTCCCGGCAGGAAAGAATCACATTAAAATTGCCTGAAGAACCCTCGTTGATTGTTCTTGACCCCGATAGAGACTTGCTTGCTGTGATCAACGAGCAATTTACTTCAGATCAACTCAAATTGATTTATAATCCTGAAAATTCGCTCTCCCTTCGCACAAATGCATTGGAAAAACTTGCTTCAGAAAATGATAATGAAAGCCAGGCTATTATAAAGCAAGCCATGGAAGATCCATTTTGGGCAATCAGACGTAGTGCGATCGGTTCATATGACTGGGAAAACCACAAGGATGATCAGCCCATCCTCGCAAAAATAGCCAAGCAGGATCAACACAGTCTGGTGCGGGCAGATGCAATTTATATTCTAGGGAGTCTTGGAGGAGACCAGTTTAAAGATGCTCTTGCCGAAGGGATAAACGATTTCGATCCTTACCCTGTCGTTGCCGCATCAATACTTTCTCTCAATCAGGTGGATCCGGAAATGGCCTTGACAAAATTGGACATTTTGGAACAAGAGACTCAATCAGATATTGTTGCGTCCGTTTCCGCAATCTATGGAGACCAGGGAGACACATCCAAGTTGGACTATTTTGAAAAACACCTTTCAACGGTTGAAGGATTACCATCACTCGATTTCTATGAAGCCCTGGAAAACCTCTTAAAAAACACCAGTGCTGACACTAAGATGCTGTGGATGAATAAGTTTGAACTCGTCGCCACCGGCCAGGGCATCTCGCCATATACAAAGATAGCCGCAACAAGAAGTATGATTTCTCTTCTAAAATCTGCAGACAAAAAAAGAGGAATTTTGACAGAGGAGCAAATATCCGGGTTGCGTGAGAAGATTAATGGTATTATTAGTCAGGAAGAAAATCCCCAGATCGTGTCGATTTATCAAAATTTCTTAAGTTCTTAGAGTCTATTGCGTCGTTTTCTCTTCTAACTCGTTTCAACCCATCGATTAATCGTTATTTTCAGCGGTGAAAGCTAATCTCCTATGTTGAATAGCCGACTGATTGGTATGATCCTGATCACCCTGATCATGCTTTTACTAATGTGGCCTGGGTTTGGTGAGGTTATCATGCATCCCAATGGGTTTCTGTTTGCCAAAGAAGGAGATGGCTTAAAGAATTATTTTAATCTGGGATACTATCTTAAGTATGACAATGGACTTGTCTTCAGTGGGGTAAATTATCCTTATGGTGAAAATCTACTCTATACCGATACGCACCCAGTTTATGCCCTTATACTAAATCTTTTGGATGATCATATCTGGTCTCTGGGATCCAACAGTGTTGCCATTATCAACTTGTCGATTTTATCTGGCATGATAGCTGGAGCTTTGGTTTTATTTTTAATCTTGACACATTATGAATTACCATGGTGGTATGCGGTTATTGTGGCTGTATGTATAGCATTTCTCTCACCTCAATGGGATCGCATACATGGTCATTTGAGTCTCTCTTATCTTTTTGTGATACCTATGTTCTGGTACCTCACATTGAAGTATGAGGGTTCCTCAAGAAAAAAAAACTGGTGGATAATCATTGCACTTTTTGCTTTAATGGCCGGTGGTATTCATCTGTATTACCTGGCTATTGGCTCTGCATTCATTATAATTTATGCGATACTATCGTGGTTGGCCATCCGGGCAGGCAAGTCGACTGCTACCATGAGATCTTGTTACATGTTAGCCCTTTCTGTGATTTTGCCTCTTCTTACCATTTTATTGCTTTCTTCTTTTACTGATACAGTTACAGATCGTCCGAAAGCACCTTACGGGTTTTATGTGTATCATGCTACTTTCGAAAGTGTATTTATTCCCCACTATAGCTCCGTCAGCAATTTTCTCGGCAGGATCTTTCATCTATCGATGAATTGGGAGGGTCGTGCATTCGTGGGTACACCTGTTCTGGTTTTTCTTTTGGGTTTACTTTCCACAATCTTATTTGGACGAAGTAAAGAATTTAAGGAAGTTATTTTATCGCTGAAACCCATTACCAACTATGGTCTGGCTGCCTTTCTTGTATTACTATTTTCTATGTGCATTCCTTTTGAATGGGGCTTTAGATTCATCCCGGAGTTAATTAGCCCAATCAAGCAATTTCGAGCCCTGGGTCGTTTTAGTTGGGTATTTTTTTATGTGATTAATGTCGTTGCAGCAATCTACTTCTTTAGAATCAGCAAAAAACTTGTCTATCATGGACTTCCCTATTTGTCCTATGCCTTTCTAGCTTTTATCATCGTTAGTTGGACTTTTGATGCTGGCGCATTCTATACCAATCATGGTCCTATTGGCATATATCCGAATGATAAGTTGGAAAATACTGATGAGGAGTATTTAAGCCGTTTTTCATCTGCAGACTATGCTGTAAGCGACTTTCAGGCAGTTATGGCTATACCTTTGGTTGCAATTCGGACGGATAAAATGACCTTTGACAAAAATCTGAACGCTCATCAGGAAGCAATGAAATGTGCTTTTCATACCGGACTTCCTATGATCCAATCCAGTGCTTCAAGACCATCGCTTTCCCAGACCTTGAGTAGTATTCAATTAATATCATCACCAATGATCCGCAAAGTGCGTCTTGCAGAAATGGATGCCAGGCCCATGCTACTACTTCATTCAAAGGGTAGCCAACTAAGCGAGGGAGAAGAAAACCTGTTACAGAAATCAGAGATTTTTTGGGAAGATAAATATGTCCAACTCGGTGTATTGCCGCTGTCTGCTTTTAACGACTCCATTGACGAAAAGCGAAAGCTTTATGACACATTAGAAAGAAATCCTGAAATAGAAAAAACAGTGAGTATGCTCTGTTACCCCGACTGTGAGGGGGTTGTTTTTAAGACTTTTGAGGACGAAGGCTCAGATTATGCAGCGTTTTATGGTAAAAAATCGATTCAGAGTACCTCGGAATCTCTGATTGTCTTTGATTCAAATTATCTGGTGCTCGAAAATTCTTCCAAAGAGGCTTCATTTTGGGTCTTCGTTGATCCATCCTATTCGGGAATGCCTGCTTACGAATATCTGGTGGGAGCTGATGCCAGCGAATTGATCTCTACAGGCAGGATAGAAACCAGAGACATCCCCGAGGTTTATGGTCTCTGGGTCCGGGTCAATATCCTTCTACAGAAAGGTGATCATCATCGAATTGTCATCCATGGCAGGAAAGCTACGGTTGACAACCTGATGATCAAATCACCAGGTCAAGATATATTTATCCGGGATAATCATCAAATCTTATTCAATAACTATCACTTGCAATAGACTTCTTGGTGTATAGTGTAAAAATCATGACCTTTAAGAAATGATCCAATTTTGATATGTTGCGTTTTGAAGAATATCTACAGGAATTTAACTCATCTGTTGAGCTGAGTGATTTTCTGATAAACCTGATTGTAGCAGCTCTACTGGCTCTGGTCTTGCGATTGTTTTATGTCAGATTTGGTACCAGTATCACCGATCGGCTCAAGTTTAGCCTAAACTTCATTCCACTGGCATTGACCACCTTTGTAATTATTACGGTTATTAAATCGTCACTCGCTCTGTCTCTTGGCCTGGTTGGAGCTCTGTCTATTGTGCGTTTCAGGGCGGCGATAAAAGATCCAGAAGAACTAACTTACTTATTCTTGACCATTGCTATAGGTCTGGTCACGGGTGCTAATAAACCCGTACTGGCAATTGTTGCAATCACTTGCATTTTACCAATTATCTATTTGAACCAATCCTTTCGAAAACACCTGCCCTTTTCGGAAGACCGGATGTATATTAATATTCGCACCGATATTACTGACATCAAAAACATCGTTTCTATTGTCGAAAAACACGTACAGAACCTAAGTTTGAAGAAAATGGATCAAAAGGAGGGTAAACTAAATCTTACTTTCGTCTGTAATGCCAATAGTCTTGCAAGTCTGGATGCTGCCAGACAGAATCTTACGGCCTTATCGGACGAGACATCTGTTTCCTTTATAGAAAAGCCTGATCTGTCGTCATAATCCCTGAAATATCCGGGAAACAGAAATCGAGATTCTTTGATTTTGGAATTGACTGGATCTATGTTTTCCTGCCTATCGAAGACACCACAGATCAATATCCGAATCCAGCGAAACAAGAGGCTCCACCCAGTAGAGAGGAAATCATAGCTGAAACTATGCAAGATCTGTCCTGGAATCAAACAGTTTATATTTTTCAGCGTTCTAGTCTTCAGCCGCACATCTATTAATGCTGGAATAAAATATGTATTTTACCAAAGACGATTGTTTTAGTTCGATTTTGAACATAAACACATATTTTACGTTATAATATTGGTTGTTTAATGGTTTTTCTTTGTTGATTTAAATAGAATATTGCGTCATTCCTTGAAAGATCTTAAATTGACCCTTTCAATGAATGCCAAATAGAAAAAAGCCCTGCTATTCTTTTTTAAGTCTGATGCATATTGCATTAGGTATAGTTTTTGTGATCAGATTATTCAATAGCTTATGTCCCGGGAAAAGACAAATTATAATCTATTGATCGAAAAACTCGATCAATTCATTCGGAAATTCTATGTAAACCAGCTGATCAGAGGGGGTTTGTATAGTATAGGGCTCATTGTGCTCTCCTTTTTGGTATTTACCTCAGCCGAGTATTTCTTCTATTTCAGTCCTATCGTGAGAAAATTGCTACTTATCTCGTTTGTGTCAATTTCGGGACTTGCACTTATCAAGTGGGTTGCACTTCCAATTTTCCACTATTTCAAACTGGGTCAGGTTATATCCCACGATAAAGCCGCTGAAATTATCGGAGAGCATTTTGTGGACGTTAAGGATAAACTGGTCAATATCTTGCAACTTAATCGACAACTGAGTGATGCATCTTCTCAGTCTTTGATTGTCGCTTCCATTAACCAAAAATCTAGAGATATTGAGCCTGTACCTTTTCATTCGGCGATTGATCTCACTAAAAACCGTAAATACTTGCCTTATAGCCTTCCTCCTTTATTGGTGTTGTTAGGGCTCATTGTTGGAGCCCCCAGTCTCATTAAAGATCCTGCCAACAGAATATTGAGAAACAATGAGATTTTCGAGCGTGAAGCACCTTTTCATTTTCAATTGCAATCAGGAAGCCTTGAGGTACCCCAGTATGAAGATTATCTACTTACAGTGTCAATCGATGGAGATTATCTTCCGGAAAGTGCCTTTGTCGTGGTCAATGGGTTTCAATATAAGATGAAAAAAATAACGGCAGATCAGTACACCTTCGTTTTTAATAATGTACAGCAAGATCAGAAGTTCTCTTTCGAGTCTGAAGGAATCACTAGTGCTGATTATAACTTACACGTACTGAAAAAACCCAATATTCTTGACTTTGAGACAGGTCTTGACTACCCTGCTTACCTGGGCAGACCCAATGAATCACTAACCAATGTCGGTGATTTGGTGGTCCCGGAAGGAACTAAAATTGACTGGGTGCTCCAGTCTGTAAATACGGATCAGCTGGCTTTTGCTCTGGGAGAAAAAACCCCAACCTTTGCTCAGCGTCTGGATCAGGACGCTTTTACATTTAGCAGCAGGGTTTTTCAAACGACTTCCTACAAATTGGTGATCGGTAATGATGCTCTTCCCAATGCAGATTCAATAAGTTATACTATATCGGTTGTTCCTGACCAACATCCTTCAATTAGCGTCAAACAATTTGTCGATAGTGCAGATAACAAACTGGTCTTTCTAGTGGGTGATGCTTCAGATGATTATGGGTTAAAGGATTTGACATTCAATTACCAGGTGAGAAACAAGGACAGAGGTGAAGGGTCACTAAATACGTTACCTATGAAGCATCCCACCGGTAAGTCAGCAACATTTGACCATATTTTTGATATTCAGACAATGGAACTGCGTCCTGGTGATGAGGTTACCTATTACTTTGAAGTCTGGGATAATGATGGTGTTAATGGAAGTAAAAGCACCCGATCTTCCTTACTGACTTTTGTACAACCTACCGTTGCTGAGTTTGCAGCAAAAGAAGACAGTAATAATGAAGAGATTAAGAAAAGCCTCGAACAGTCTTTGAAAGAAGCGGAGAAGATCAAAAAAGACTTTAAATCTTTAAGGGAAAAGATTTTGCAGGAGAAATCTGTTGACTGGCAGATGAAAAAAGAATTACAGGACCTTCTTGATCGTCAGAAGAATCTGGAAAATGAGCTCGAAAAATCTAAAAATAAATTTGAAGAAAACCTGGAGAATCAGAAGGAATACGAGGAAACTCCGGAAGAAATCCTGAAAAAACAGGAGAAAATTCAGGAGCTTTTTGAAAAGCTTGCCGATGAAGAAACCAGAGAGCTAATGGAGAAAATCCAGGAATTAATGGAAGAACTCAAGAAAGATGAGGCCCTGCAATTAATGGAAGAAATGGAATTTAGTGAGGATGAACTTGCCATGGAACTGCAGAGATTGAAGGAACTTTTTAAACAACTTGAGCTAGAGAGGGATGTGATGCAAGAGTTGGATAAACTCAAAGAACTGGCGAAGGAGCAGGAAGAGTTATCGCAAGAGACGGAAGCCGGGGAAGAAGACAAAACCGATGAGAACAATGAAAATCAACAGCCAGCGCCAGACCAATCAGATGATGAGTTAAAGGAAGAATCTCCCGCAGACTCTCAAAACAATTTAAGTGATGAGGAAAAACAAAGTCTGGAGGCAAAGCAAAAAGAAATCAATAAGGCATTTGAAGAAATAAAGGAATCACTGGAAGATCTGCAGAAAAAGAATGAAGAATTGCAGGCTCCTAAAAACATGGGCGATCACCAGGAACAGAGTGAAGATATCGAGCAAGACCTGAACCAGAGTCTCGATCAACTGCAAAAGAAGCAAAATAGCAAGGCCAGTAAATCACAAAAAAATGCTAGTCAAAAAATGCAGCAGATGGCTGAGCAGATGGAGCAAAAAATGCAGGAAGGTGATATGGAACAGATGGCTGAAGATATGAAGGCTATGCGTCAACTACTCGAAAACCTCCTTGACTTAAGCTTTGATCAGGAAGATTTGATCGAAGAATTCAATAAAACACATACCAGTACACCTTCGTACACCAACTTAATTCAACAACAACACAAATTGGAAGACGACTTCCATCTTATCGAAGATAGCTTGCAGGCACTTAGTCAACGCGTCTATCAGATTGAGTCTTTTGTTCTTGAAAAGGTTACGGAAATCAATAGTCATATGGGTAAAAGCCTTCGGCTGCTTGAAGATCGCAAGAAAGCACAAGCATCTGATAATCAACAGCGGGTCATGAAAAATGTCAACGACCTGGCTTTAATGTTCAGTGAGTCGATGAATCAGATGCAGCAACAGATGGCAGCAATGATGTCTGGTCAACAGATGTGCACCAACCCGGGAGGACAAAAACCCAACGACGGGGATTCGGGCGTACCTATGGATAAAATCTCCGAAGGTCAAAAGAACCTCAATGGAGAAATGAAACAAATGAAAGATGGCCTTAAGGAGGGAGAAGGAGGTACCAGTATGGAGTATGCTCAGATGGCTGCTAAACAGGCAGCATTACGAAAGGCTCTGCGGGATATTCAAAATATCAAACAATCTCAAGGGCAAGGATCCAAAGAATTGGAGGAGATCCTGGAACAAATGGATAAGATTGAAACTGATTTGGTTAATAAACGGTTAACCAATGAGATGTTAAGAAGGCAAGAGGAAATCCTAACCCGGCTATTAGAGTCAGAGAGAGCTGAAAGAGAGAAAGAATATGACAATAAACGCGAATCCAGAACCGCACAAAACGAAGATAGAACCCTACCTCCCTCAGTTGAAGAGTATTTAAAACAACGGGAGGCTCAGATAGAACCCTTTAAAACGATTTCACCAGCCCTGAAACCATACTACAAACAACTGGTTGAAGAATACTATAAATCGCTTAAAGAAAATTAGATTCATGTTGAAATTGGCATCCTGTCCTGACAGTATTTGCGAGCTAGAGCAATTTGTGCAATCTCTCTCAGAAAGGTATAATATCTGTCCGGATCGATATCCCGACATTTTGATTAGTCTCACAGAGGCTGTCAACAATGCAATTATCCATGGTAATTGTGAAAACAGCTCAAAGAAAGTGTTGATTGCCCACCGTTATCGTAAACAGAATGGTTTAACATTCGAAATATCAGATGAAGGACAGGGCTTTGACTACAAAAGCATTCCCGATCCTACCAAGGTCGAAAACGTTGATAAAATGGGTGGTCGTGGTGTCTTTCTTATGAGACAACTTGCGGATCGAATTAAATTTGCCAACAATGGTCGAACCGTCATTATAAAATTTAACGTGTAGTTTCCTGCTATAAACTTGCTCGTGCAACCATCCATTGGCTTCGATTTTCTAGAAGAACAGGCACTTCCTATTGATTTCGAAGAGGCAAAAATCATAATTTGGTTAAAAAGTGTTGCTCTCGCTGAAGCAAAAATAATATCAAAATTACAGTATTACTTTTGTTCTGACTCTCAGTTACTTGATCTCAATCTGCAGTATCTTCAGCATGACACGTTGACAGATATTATTACATTCCCTTATGACACCGACCCCATTGAGGCGGAAATTTATATAAGTCTGGATCGGGTTATGGAAAATGCTAAAACCTATAGCAATGGTGACTACTTTTTAGAATTAAATAGGGTTCTTGTGCATGGGCTACTTCATATGTGTGGTTATAGTGATCATGCATTGGAAGAACAAGAAATCATGCGTGAAAAGGAATCTCATTATCTGGAAAAATTGAATTCCTGATTATCAACCGCTCTAGCTCTCCCCCATATTTAGATTACCCTCTATAGAAAGAATACGTGTAATTAGTGTATCCTTATTATCTTTGCGCGGCAATTAAATAATAAATTGCGTTTTTTCATATGTATAAAAATCACATTTCTAACGATCTATAATGCGGGTTCTAAAATTCGGTGGGAGTTCTTTAGCAGATGCGACTTGTATAAAAAGAGTTGCGGACATTGTTGAATCTCAACTTTTGTCCAAAAATAGACCGAGAGCCGTCGTTGTATCTGCTTTTGGGAAAATGACTGATCTTCTGGTTGAAATGGCTGGTAAGGCGTCACATGGAGACAATTCATATTCCAGGGCTTTGGATCAATTCAGGAAACATCATGCTTCTGTTGTGGATGA
>JBGTCB010000148.1:0-2579 GCA_041748995.1 Saprospiraceae bacterium
ACATGAATAATTTAGTACGTCAATTGCTTGCATCGGCGAGTTACCGGTTCGAGAGGGTGGTGGAGGATGCACAGCCTGAATTTGCCAATTATTCTGCCGGGCAGGATGGTAGAACAGCCCTTCAGATACTAAACCATATGATAAATGTGCTCGACGAAGCCGATGCCATTTTAACAGAAAGAGATCGTATTATATGGCAAACGCACAGCTGGGACGTAGGGAAAGAACAGTTTAAATTTGTTATGTATCGGCTCATTGACTTTATGCATTCCAACGTTGTTGATGAAGAATTATTGGAAATACTCATACATGGCCCTTTTTCGGACCTGCTTGGGCATATCGGGCAATTAACCATGATGCGCCGTTTAAGCGGGAAACCGATTAATAGGGTAAACTATATGAAGGCTCCTGTGAGTTTACGCCAATCTTCTTCTCTGAATACTCCTCTTCGAAGTAGAGGATAATTTTCATTTCACATTTCTTTTCTTCTCCTTTGTAGCGTGAAAGATTTGAAGAAGTACTATATCCTGCCGGCTGACCCGGATATGATTTATACCGCGCTAACCCGGGAGGCCACAATACAGTTGTGGACAGGCGCACACGCTACCATGATTGCTGAACCGGGAGAAGAATTTTCAATGTGGGACGATGATATTCTCGGGAAAATTCTTGAACTGGAACCGGGTAAAAAAATAGTTCAGGAATGGTATTTTGGAGAAGAGGTAGAATCCATCGTAACCATAACCTTACACCCCCATAAAAAAGGTACATCGGTCGAAATCAGACACACTGGTATTCCCGACGAACATTTTGAAAATATTGCCGAAGGTTGGGATGACATTTATATGGCCGCCCTTATGGAATTTTTTGAAGATGAAGTTTAAACCAGGATTTTAACCGGCTCTTCGAGTAACTCCTTTAATGTCTGCAGAAATTTAGAACCCACAACACCATCAACCACGCGGTGATCACAGCTTAGCGTTACTTTCATCACTTGTCCCGGACGCATTTCACCGTCTTTCACAATAACGGTTTCTTTTACAGCTCCTACAGCAAGAATACAAGCATCAGGGGGATTGATAATCGCAGTAAATTCTTCTATACCAAACATGCCCAGGTTCGATATGGTAAAGGTGTTTCCTTCCCAATCTGCGGGTTGAAGCTTTTTATTCTTTGCTTTTTCGGAATAAGCTTTTACTTCCCTGCTTATCTCGCTCAGTGATTTTTGATCGGCAAAACGAACAACCGGAACCAATAAACCTTCTTCTACAGCCATAGCTACTCCTACATGGATATGGTGATTAACGCGAATTTTATCACCCAACCAACTGCTGTTTACACCAGGGTGTTTTCTCAATGCAATGGCCGAAGCTTTTACAATAATATCATTCATTGAAATCTTCACTTCCGCATATTCATTGATGCTGTTGCGGGCTGCCACTGCTCGATCCATTTCAATTTCCATGGTAAGGTAAAAATGAGGAGCGGCAAATTTGCTCTCCGCCAACCTGCGTGCTATGGTTTTGCGCATTTGCGACACGGCCAGCTCATCAAAACTTTCTTTTCCAAATGAAGCAGCCCCGGATGAACCTGCTCCCGGAGTATAATTTTCAATATCACGCTTCACAATGCGCCCAAAATCTCCGGAACCTTGCACCAAACTGATGTCTATACCTTTGTCTTCCGCCAGTTTTTTTGCCAAAGGACTTGCTTTAACCCGTCCATCGCTACTCTCTTTTTCCAAAACAGGAGCCGGGGTTGCTGACTTCGAAACCGGAGCTTCATCTGCAACGGGAGCTTCATCTGCAACCGGAGCTGCAGCCTCTTCTTTTTTCTCAGGTTCCATTGAGGCGGCGGGCTTAGCTTCTTCACTTAAAAGAGCTTTGATATCTTCACCCTTTTCACCCACTACGGCAATGATGGCATCTACTGGTGCCGATGCGCCGGCGGAAATTCCAATATGGAGTAAGGTGCCTTTCACATAGTTTTCAAGTTCCATGGTCGCCTTGTCGGTTTCTACTTCTGCCAGGATATCTCCGGGGGCAACCGTATCACCAACTTTTTTGTTCCATGCAACAATCACCCCTTCGGTCATTGTATCACTCATCTTGGGCATGCGGATTATCTCGGCCATCTCTTGTTATTTTTTTGGGTTGTGCAAAATTAAGCCTTCTGGCCACATTTACCACCAGCATCTAAACTTTGTAAATTTTAGCCGGTTTATATATCAACGCATGGATTATCCGGATTAATTTTTATCTTTCATCACGTTTTCCCTGCAGCTGTTTTTAACCTAAATGGGCTGCCATTGAAACCAATATTTTATGCCAGGCGACGTATGTTGAACGCAAAAATTTCCAGCGATAAAATGGTTATGGACCATCTTAGAACCCCGTATGACTATACTCAGGCGTGCTTGCCACTGCCTTTACCTCAGTCATTTATTTCATCCTTTTCAACGCGATTAACAGGAGGAGGAGCAGCCCTTTCAGCTACCCCGGCCAGTCTTATCCCTTTGTATGAACATTTTTTTAACAAACACTTTTCAAAAACCCTGCTCGAAAACACCTTGTTCCCTG
>JBGTCB010000149.1:0-3382 GCA_041748995.1 Saprospiraceae bacterium
CTAAGAAGATGATTGTGATTGAGTAACCCTCAGTCTGAATCATGAGTAACGATTGTGTAAGTCGAACCGAGTTTTAGAGGTAATAAAAATCGGTTTTTGGGATGGCCTCTCTCCGCTCTGTGGAGGGGGGCTTTTTCTTTATACCTATATGAAACAGTTCTCGGATATGGCCCTCCTGAGAATTTAATACCTGTTCTCCTGTATATAATCGTAAACTTTCCAAAGTTTGATTTTTGGTATGATAATTGTTTATCATGTAATACAACGTATTCGAACACCTATGAACCTCTGGATATTTCTCGTACTACCTTTTGCAGCCAGGTTAATTCGCAATTATTTGGTAAGACGACGGATAATTACTTAGGATTTGCACTTGCAGAATAGCACAGGGTAGTTTGATCCAGGTTTTTGACATAGTTGTTTCAGAAAAGACACTAGTATCATCATTCTATTGATATATCGATTGATGCAGTTATAAAATTTTGTAGACTTAGTTTTAGATGAAAGCAGTCAGTGGTTCACTGGCTGCCTTTTTTTTTCAGGAGGTTCTTCAAAGTCTTGAATCGAACCGTCAACAATCACCATCATAAATCAATATTGGCTGGACTGGCAGAATGACGAGCCGGACCAGCAAATGTTAAATTCAGCTTGATTTAGCAAGATCTTAATGTGTAAAGTATTAGAGCTCAAAAACCTATAGATATATAATAAAAAATTGATTTCACAAGGCCGTGTAACATTACATATTATTAATAATTATAATATATATTTGTAATGTAACTGCAGATTGAGATATAGGCTCAATCACGACCGATCAGATCAGAGATGACCTTTCTTACCCCATTGGATCACTTCGAGTGTACTTGATGTGATGGCATTACGATTAATTACTATCTAAAACTAAGGTCTCATGAAAACGTGTACAACCCGTTTGACAGGGGAGAACTCTGTCCAGATTATTCCCCTGCAATACAGAGAATTGATGATCCTCTTTTTTGCTTTTTTCTTCGCTTTACCGAATATTTTTTCTCAAAGCTGCACCCCTGTGCTGGACTGCAGTACCCAAGTAGTAAGCTGTGCAGATTCCGCAGCAAATGACTTTACCGATCCTGGATATCGTCCTGTTTTCATAGAGGATTGTGACATCTTCAGCGATTCAAGCCTGGTATGGACTTCCTGGCCTTCGCCTATTGATGACTGCGACAGCATTTACTCCAAAGTCATATACCGGATGTGGGGGGTGCCAGGTTATCCAAACCTTTGTACTGATACAACCTACGTCCTTAGGACTAATATAGAAAGTGACTCTTTGGTTTGTCCGGATGGTCGGGATACCGTATTGTGTGGCATTGATCCGGATCCGCTTGAGAACCTCGCACTGAGGGCACCCTATTATCTGATACCTGGAGTAGATACGTTTGCTTTGACACCTGCTACCGGTCCTGCCTGTGGTGTCTTTGTCCATATTGATGATGATGAGTGGCCATCCTGTGGGAATACCAAAACGGTTCTGAGGACATGGGTGCTTAAAGATTTATGTGGAGGTGAGATAATTTGTTATGACACCATTGTCTACATTGATACAATAGCTCCTTCTGTAAGTTTTGATACCTCAGAATTATCACTGGAAATGCATGTGATTAATGGGATTGCCGGACTATATTTGACGGACACCATAGGTACGGCTCCTACAGGGTGTGTTGGTCATGGACTCGCTCCCTATGCGACAGTTAGTGATAATTGCAGCGATCCTGAAGACATCTACGTTTCGGTGAAGGGACAAAATAGTCTGGCTTTTTTCCACTACAATGCAGATGAAGTCATCAGTTTACCTCTTTGGAATGTTCCTGGTCAAAGGGAAATCCTTATCTATCGATCGGTAGATGCCTGCCATAATACAAGAATGGACACTGTGGTCTTAATTGTTTCTGATCAAACACCGGCCAATGCTGTTTGTCATGATGCAATAAACCTCTCCCTCACAAATGTCGATGACTTCACCTTAATGAAAGCAGCCAGTCTGGATGCCGAAAGTTCTGATAACTGTGCTGTCTATCTGATACTTGCAAGACGCACCGATTGGGAAACTGCCTGTGGATACCAGGTGGGTGAGCAATCAGCCATTGGAGATTATTATCAAAATTACGCTGACTGGGTAGTTATGGACCCGGGTATCTGTCAGGATATTTATGAGTTTGGATTTGCTCCTGAAGTTCCTTTCTGCTGTGAAGATATCGGTCGTGATATAATGGTTGAAATCCTGGTAATCGATTTTAATTGCAATGTGGATCGCTGCTGGGGAATCGTTAATGCGGAGGATAAGCTAGCTCCTATTGTTGTTGAATCGTTGCCTGACATCACAATTACATGTAATGCCTATTCAGAATTTTATCAGGATATGTTTGAGGGAGGAAATACAGAGGCTATTCAGGTTGCATTTGGAAAATATGCCCTTAGTGCTCTGGATCAGGGAGCGTTTTCGGTACAAAATTTACTCTGTTCTGATCTTGGTGACACTGTCATTACCGAATATTTTGATGGATTGTTAAGTGACAATTGTGATGGTTCTCTATCCGAGCGTTTGACCCTGCCTGACGACGGATGTAGTAATAGCTTTGTGTTAAGGGAGTTTATCGCATCCGTATCTGGTGATCATGGAATGCATGATTTGGTGTATGCTACCCAACGAATTTACATAGAAAGGTGTCCTCTGGACATTATGAATATCACCCTGGCCACAAAAGATACCACGGTATATAATTGTGATGTGACATTCGGTCTTGATGGCAAAGTTACCATCCAAACATCAGGACCTTCCATCCCAGCTTTAATACCGGAATGCAGTCAGTATGGTGTGGGATATTTTGATAAAGTTTTTGAAATTTTAGCAGGGGTTGGTTGTTACAAGGTACTGCGTACCTGGTGTGTTGTTGATTGGTGCCAGATTACGGATGCCGGTGATTGGGTGTCGCTATCAAAACAACCTGGTACATTGACTTTTCACCAGTACATTAAAATTATCGATACCATTCCACCTGAGATTGAAGAAATATCTATGGTCGCTGATATTCAGACGGTGAGTTGTAGTGGATCATTGAGTGCTGAAGTTGATGCCACAGACAACTGTGGTACACCGGATGTAAAATGGGAGTTGCGATTGCAATCCGGTAACTTGATAGTTAAAGGTGTAGGAGAAATTGCTGCACCGGCAGACCTTTTACCTCCTGGAGCCTACTCACTCATTTGGACCGCCAAAGATCCTTGCGGTAATGTTTCAACCCTAACATCCAATTTTACAATTAGTAGCAATGCTCTACCAGGTATGATAGCCAGAAGTTCACTAACAACGACATTGACTCCGATGGATAGTGATAACGATGGC
>JBGTCB010000150.1:0-4012 GCA_041748995.1 Saprospiraceae bacterium
AGATGGATAAGATCAGGACAATCTTTGAAGCTAATCTTGCGTTTACCGTTTTTAGCTGCAAGGGCTAATGCATTCTTCCACATCGTCCTTGCCAACTTGCAATTAGTTCAGATTATTGGGAAAGTCTGAACGGAAGTATCGTATTTTTGCTTATAGCAATAGAAACTTATTAAATAACTAACTAAAACTTGATTCCATGGGATTATTTTCATTCTTAAAGAAAGCCGGCGAAAACCTCTTTAAATCGTCCGCAAAGAAAACTGAAGATGCCGCTGCTGACAGAGAACAACAGCTTGCTGCCTTGAAAAAGGCAGTCTCGTCACTATATATACCAATCGATGACCTGGATCTGGAGCTCAATGATGATGTTGTCACTGTCTACGGCCAAACCGAGTCACAGGCTAACAAGGAAAAAATCATTCTTGCGTTGGGAAATGTAGCCGGGATTTCAACCGTTGACGACCGGATTTCAGTAGTAAATCCTGCCCCGGAAGCAACCTTTTATGAAGTAAAAAGTGGTGATTCACTTTCTAAAATCGCAAAAGCTCACTACGGTGATGCCATGAAGTATCCAATGATTTTTGAAGCGAACAAACCCATGTTAAAGGACCCAGATCTGATCTATCCGGGTCAGGTACTGCGTATTCCTGCAGTGGATAAATAATACACTTTACAGGACCTCTATACCTCTATTGGGTTAAAAAGGCAGTTCGGTTCGAACTGCCTTTTTGAGCGGGATTATGCATTAGACTTTCTATTGCAAGGCAGAATTGCTGCAAATACGGGCACATCATCAATTTTTGATGCTCACCATGATGGTGACCATGCTTCCCCATCTGCGAGCGGTTCATTCGCTCGAAGATCTAAGAGATCTTCGTTGTGCCTGGAGGCTGTTGAAATAATCAGTTTGATGCTGAAGCCGTAAATCGTCGCTTTCTGACGCGGCGAGACGAAGGAAGCTACCGGGGCTGTAACTGACTGAGGATCAACAAAATCAGAAGCGACGAGAACGGATGCGGTCTTTTTATAAGAAAAATCATCGGATTAAATATCAGCGCAAGTTGGGTATTTCAACAGCCTCCTAGAGGCAACAAATCGCTCATTCATGCCCTCAAAGCCTCTGGAACACCCTGACGGCATTCGCATTAAGGCCAAGCCCGTCTTTATTGCGCTTCTGCCTTTCACGACAAAACCCTAAGTCATAACCCGGTTTAATTATTTCACTATTTCATGCAGCCGCTGGCAGCCTTCAGGGAGGAGGTTCAGAATTGATTATCGGGCAAACCACCTGGTGATAATGTCCTGTGCCGGTTTATGCTGCGGAGTAAAATCAAGGTTCTCATTCATTGAATGGGGATCATTGTCAAAACGGGCCTGCCACTGCCAGATTAGAGCACCTGCAAACCAGGGTTCATGCCAGAAAGTCTGAAAAAAAGCTTCATAACAATGAGCCTGAGTTTCCCTTGATACCCTCATTGTCGAAACACTTGAATCGTCTACCCATACCCAGGGTTCAGACGCCGCATTGTGAGAACTCCGGTATCCCAATTCAGAAAACAAAATTGGCTTGTCCAGTTTCTGGCTCAATTTTTTCAATTGTTTTTTATATCCCTGCCAACCGGCAACCAATTCCTCCAGGGTAGGGTGATCCTTTTTGCATATTGGAAAATACGCCTGAACACCGATTAAATCCAGGTCCTTCCAAAATGTAATTTGTTCGTATTCTTTGTACCAGTTTCCAGCATAAAATATTTTACCTGAATATATTTTTCGAACCTGGGAAATAAGCGACCGCCAATATTCCGGATGATTTCTAGTCATTTCTGTCAATTCCGTTCCTATGCAGAAATGTGAAGCACCCACCCTTTCGCTTAACCTGGCATAATGTATTATAAAATCCGTATAGTCGGAAGTCCACTGAGCTAATTCCGCCTTATCTTTAAAATCAATATCTGTAATCCATTTTTCACGGTTAGCCCGCAACCAGATTTGCGGTTTAATTATTACCTGTAAACCTTCATCCAGCGCTTTCTGTGCCAGTACAGCAAACATGCTGTCACGATCGATGGATGTTCTTCTTCCCCGTCCTTTGAATGTCAGGGCCGGATTGTCAATGGATTCCATATGACCATAAGGCACCAGGACCAGGTGTTCTATATTACTTCCAATAATATTTTTAAAATCCACATGGCCAGTTCCAAATCTTCCAAAATAATGGACACCTTTTAATTTAGAGTCAACATTCAGCAAATCTCCGGTGGTGCGAGCGGAAGATCGACTGTTAATTCGCTCCCTAAAATCATCCAGACCTTTTGAAGGGAACAAAAACAACATTTGAGTTACTGACCAAATGATCAAACCGGGAAAAATAGTTAAAAATTCAGGTCGATATAACCATATGTTTTTGCTTTGTCTATCTGATCGTTTGGAAAAGAATTTAAACAAGCAAACCTGTAAAATAGGAATGGAATAAACCAACACCTTTAGTATGTGTAAAGTCTTTAATAATTGCCGGCAAAATATATCCATGACAAGCCTCCTAGACGACCCGGTTGCGATCGATTTCATTTTTATAATAATTCATATTGTCTGCCACAATTGCAATTAAGGCTCTCCTAGCTTCGAGACTCCGCCAGGCCATATGTGGTGTAATCCAGGCATTTTTCATTTGACAAAGTCGATGGGAGGCAGAGGGTGGTTCGATGCTGATAACATCTAAAATCGCACCACCAATTTTCTTATGATAGAGAGCTTCGATCAGATCATCTTCATTGATCAGACCTCCCCGGCCGGTATTAAGAATAACGGCATCTTTCCGCATGATGCTTAAACTCTGCCGATTGATGATCTCCCGGGTGCCCTCATTGAGTGGGGCATGTAGGGTAATAAAATGACTTTTCGCAAAGAGTTCCTCTTTGTCTACGAAGGTGGCTCCTTTTTTTTCATCGGACCTGCTGATCGCCAAAATGTCCATGCCAAAAGCCCGCGATATCTCTCCCACTCTTTGGCCGATCTTTCCATATCCAATGATCCCCAGGGTCTTCCCTTTCAGTTCCTGAACGGTATTTAAGGAGTAGGAAAAATCCTCCTGGGCGGACCAATCCCCCTCTTGCACTGACCAATGGTGCGATTCTACCCGGTTAGTAAAGGCAAGCATCATTGCCAGGGTGTGTTGGGCAACCGACTCGGTGCCGTAACCCACGGCATTGTAAACCCTGATATCTAATTCCTTCGCGGCAGCAATGTCAATATTGTCGTAGCCAGTAGCCAGCAGACAGATACATTTCAGAGCTTGTAAAGCCGTCATGTGATCACGGGTGATTCGTACTTTGTTGACAACCAGCACTTCCGCATCTTGCGTCCGTGCCATTATTTGATCTTCTGAACTGCGATGGTGTATTGTCGTTTCAGCCAGGCTTGTGATCGGATCCCAGCTCAAGTCTCCCGGGTTAACGGTGTAGCCATCTAAAATCACCACTTTCATCCTCCTAAAGTAAGCATTTTGTGGGTGATTAGTGAAGGAGGAAATTATCTCAATCGGTTATAAAAAAACGCTTGGCTGACGGCCAGATACAGTTGTCATAGCACTTTTTCTGCTTGCAAACTTAATGCTGCCTGGAAAAAGTCTGTCTAAATTGAAAATCATTGGATTAGAAAATTCCTAAAGAATTTTGCCAAATCTTCGGCATGAATTACATCATTACTTGATAAAGTAAAAATCAATTAGTCGTTTCTGCGTTCATCTGCGAAATCTGCGGGAGAAAATGAGCCCGGAGACGCGGATGTTCGCTGATGTAATTCTTACCAAGAAACAAAATAAACCATTCAAGGTTTTTCAAATTTAGTCAATAGCATATACGAATCGAGTTTGCCTTTTTTATCAAAGGTCTCCAGTTTCACCTGGCCATATCCTTCCGCATAGTAATATACTGAATGATAATTACGATTCATAATAGGCATTTTTATGTACTCGTCAGCGGTGATTTTATAGGTATCAAAGGTTTTAAAAGGA
>JBGTCB010000151.1:0-3212 GCA_041748995.1 Saprospiraceae bacterium
CTGCCTTGTCATATTACCTATACCAATGACAAGGTGCATGACATGTTGCGTACAGGTTTTAGTCAGTCTCCTATGTTTAATGGCCGTATCCAGGGCCGGGGACCGCGGTACTGCCCTTCGATCGAAGATAAAATCGACCGGTTTGCTGACAAGGAAAGGCATCAGTTATTTGTCGAACCGGAAGGGTGGGATACCTGCGAAATCTATGTCAATGGGTTCTCCTCGTCCTTACCTGAAGACGTCCAGTTCAAAGCTCTTAAGCTGATTCCCGGCTTTGAAGATGTCAAAATGTTTCGTCCTGGCTATGCCATCGAATACGATTATTTTCCCCCTACTCAGCTGACAACCAGCCTGGAAACCAAACAAATTAAGAATCTCTTTTTTGCCGGTCAGATAAATGGTACCACCGGCTACGAGGAAGCGGCCAGTCAGGGTCTGGTGGCCGGTATGAATGCCCACCTGGCAATCCATAATGAGGAGCCTTTTATTCTTAAACGTTCGGATGCATACATCGGAGTATTGATCGATGATCTGGTCAACAAAGGCACAGATGAACCTTATCGTATGTTTACATCCAGGGCTGAATACCGCATTTTACTCCGCCAGGACAATGCCGATATACGACTGACTCCCAAGGTAGTACAAGCCGGGATGCAGGGCATGGAATCCCGGCTGGAAAGGGTAAAAGAAAAGGAAAGACGGACTCAGGAAATTATCCGGTTTTTTGAAAACTACAGTGTAGCCCCAGATCAGGTCAATGGTTTTCTGACTTCCATCGACTCGGCTGAAATCAGGCAAAAAGTCAAACTTTCCGGTATTTTATTGCGTCCCCACGTTTCCATTGATGCACTCAGACAGGCCTTGCCCCCTGTTGATGAAGCCATGCGTGCCTACGACCGGGAAATGCAGCAATTGGCAGAGATCCATATGAAATACTCCGGGTACATTGAAAAAGAACAGGAAATGGTCGATAAAATGAATCGACTGGAGGCCGTACGGCTTCACGATGGTTTTAATTATCACGCACTGCCCTCCCTGTCTGCTGAAGCCCGGGAAAAACTCACCCGGATTAAACCCCGTACGATTGGTCAGGCCAGCCGGATCAGTGGCGTATCTCCTTCCGATGTGTCGGTATTACTGATCCATGTAGGTCGATAAGCCTAAACCTTAATCTGGACGTATTTAATGGTTTTTCCCGCTTCCAAATGCATTTTTTCATATTTGGTCTTGATATCAAGGGCAGGATGTGCCAATGGTTTGCTGTAAATATCATTATCCTGATAAGTAACTTGACCAAATGCAGCCTCGGCAAGGGTTTCCAAAGTAAAATCATAAAGTTCGGGTGAATCGGTCTTCAGGTGAATGAAACCTCCGGGAGCCAGAAGTTGACGGTATTTCTGAAGGAATGGTAAAGCAGTCAGCCTCCGGTTACTTTTACTATCCCTAAGAAAAGGATCCGGAAATGTTATCCAGATTTCACTGATTTCATCCGGTGTGAAAAACTGTTCGATCTGCTCGATACGGGTTCGCAGAAAGGCCACATTAATCAGACCCTCTTCCAAAGACTGCTTTGCCCCTTTCCAGATACGGTTTCCTTTGACGTCGATCCCAATAAAATTTCGTCCGGGCTGCTGCCTGGCCAGTCCCATTGTGTATTCACCCCACCCACAGGCAAGTTCCAAAACTAAAGGATGCTCATTTTGAAAATGATCTCTTGCCCAATGACCTTTTCGCTGCACCAGAATTCCATCTACATAATGCAGAAGCGGATCCTGAAAAGAGTAGTTTTGGTAAACATTTTTGAAGGTCAGCAATTCGGCAAACTTCTCTAATTTGTTGCGACGGCTCATGAATACTATTTTCGCGGTCACAAAAGTAGTATTCTATCGTTTTGTATAAATCTAAATTAACCGGTTAATGAAGAAGACATTTCCAGCCATTGTATTCACAGTTTTAATGTTTGCCTGGAGCAACCACCCCACACTGGCTCAGAATAGCCTTTCCTACGGTTTTAAGGCTGGATTAAACTATAATGAATTTAGTGGACCACTCGATGAGGAAGAATCCTTTAACCGCACTACTGGATTTCATATTGGGGTCATTTTTAAATATCCGTTGACGGATCTTTTTGGCTTTAAAGGTGAATTTGTGTATTCGCAGCGAGGAGGCAGATATGAATACAAAGGACCATCTCCATTTTTGGTGCAGCGTGATCCCAATCCGATTCTAATCCAAGGTACGCGGGATATGACTTTGAATGTCTCGAATAATTATCTTGATTTTCCTTTATTGGCTTATGGGAAATTTGGCCGTTTTGAATTGAATGCAGGAGTGACTGTCTCCATTCTCGCCGGATCAATTGGTGCTGGTCAATTAAAATTTACCGGGGTAAACCCTGCAGTGGACGAATTTCGACTTAATTTGGATCACCACTATTTCAGTGATAAAGCCCGTGAAGCCATTACTTTTGGAGCTCAGGAGATCCGGGTGATGAACGAGAGGATAACGATTCCCTCCCAGATCGGTGGTTATTATGAACATGAAGTAAAAGATGGGAATTTTTATAAGGGCCTCGAACTAGGATGGTTAGCAGGGGTGTCCTTTTATTTGAATGATGGCCTCTTTCTTGGATTAAGGGGCAATTTTGGTTTGCTGGACGTTACCCGTGCAGAGATGGATCGGAGTTATAAGACTTTCACCGACAATGTTCCTACCCTGAGAAATGATATTGACAAGCAGATATCGTATCAGTTATCCCTGGGATTTAGCTTTTAGTGTCAAGTCAAGCCTAAACCTACGGGTAATCCGAGGTATCTTTTGAGGGATCTCTGCGTTACAAAAAATTCACGTAGCTATGGCTACCTGTCCGCCGTGGCCAGCCAGGCGGGTGCTCATTTTTTGCGCCCTTGACCTACCACAAAATCTACACCGCCTTACCCGTCATTTAAACGTTGACTTGACACTAGTATTCGATCTGCCTGCTCAGCCACTGCTGGTTTTTCGGAGCTTGAGGGCAATTTAATCGTAAAGATGGTACCGACATTAGCTTCAGATTTCCTGACATAGATTTTACCCCCGTGGTATTCTTCAATAATTCTCCTGGCCAAAGACAGGCCAAGACCCCATCCTCTTTTCTTTGTGGTAAACCCTGGTTTGAAAACCAGCTTTTGTTTAGAAGCCGGAATACCTTTACCGGTATCACTGATATCGAT
>JBGTCB010000152.1:0-3920 GCA_041748995.1 Saprospiraceae bacterium
GAAGATACTTTGACTATCGTCAAGATGTTCAGCCAGATCCAACATCTGTTCTTTAGAAAGATGCCGGGCAAAGGTATAACCTGTGATACTGCATTCATGAAAGGCAATCACTGCTGCTCCATTTTCTGCTGCATTTTTCGATAATCTTTCAATCGTCGATAAATTGTAGGACTTCTCACCACTCCGATGCTCAAATTGTGCCGTAGCAATTTTTAGCTGATCCATGATCTTCTGTTATTTGAATAAACGATCAAATTTACACAAACTCGCCTTGAACCCTAACCCAGGGGAATTAATTAATGGATGATTACGCCTTGCCTCAATACAGGGTAACTCTGAGTCCGGATCAACCCGGGAAACCTGCCAATGGTAGATGACCATTTCATTTTAGAGTGGTCAATCTACCTGATAAATGTCAGTCAGTTCCTGACAATATGAAAATTAAAATCAGCCGTGCCAAGAGCACCCCACAGGCGCAGCCACACCGGCAATAACATTTCCGTACCCCTGGCAGTGGTGATGTCACCCAGATCCAGTATATTCATTGCATTCCAGCCGATTTCTTCCAAAAGCGTTTTAACCATCGCTTTTGCTTCGCGGTCGTTGCCACTCATAAAGACCGTATGATTTCCTTTGACCAGACCCGGGTTGACCATGATAAAGCAATTCATTGTATTTAGACTCTTTACTACATGGCTTCCTGGAAACTCCTTTTGAATCTGCTCGGCAAGTGAATCGGTATTACATATATAGAGGCTGGGAGGCATTCCCTGTGAAAAATCCAAAGGATTAGCTATGTCCAGGATAACTTTATGCTCTAATTTAGTATGCCCGACACTCTCCAAAGCCTTAATCGATCCATGTCCTCCGGTAGCATTGATAAAGATATCCGTATCACCGGGTAGATCCTGATAATTCACCAGGGACACACCAGGGTTTGCAATATGCCAGTCAGGAAAACTCCTTCCAGACATTGGATTGGTCTGCATCCTGGAGCTGGTCACTGTGGCCTCGCGGGTACCCATAAAGACTTTATGCTTTAATTCAGTCATTTTAGCAGCTATGGTTTGACCTACGATGCCGGTTCCCAAAATTGAAATTTTCATATGTGATTATTTGTTAAATTATATGAGTAAAATTATTTTTTATAGTTACTATACTTAATATAGTTACAAACATAATTATAGTATTGTACATTTGCAATAACTGTCACTATTGACAGTAGAGTACCTCTATCAACCTCGTTCATGGTAAAAGCAATTTTCTTCGAAAATTTATTTAATAATATGCTTCGCCTTACTTCGTTGATCGTCAGTCAGATAGCTACGGCTATCTTCCTTCCTCCAGCCTTGTCTGGCTTGCATCTTTTTAAATTTTTACTCGTTCAGATGTAAATAGAGGTTCTCGGTAAATCCTTTAAATTTTTCTCATGATTATCAAGGGTAGGCAATACATGTACCTGATGGACGGGCTCGAGTATCATTGCGCCATGGACGTCACCATGAAGTATATTGGTGGTAAGTGGAAGACAGTGGTGCTGTGGTATTTAAAGAATAAAACATACCGGTTTGGTGAACTTAAAAAGCAAATACCTGATATTACCGAAAAGATGCTTAGTCTGCAGCTAAAAGCGCTTCAGGAAGATGGATTGGTTAAAAGGGAAAGTTTTGATGAAGTACCCCTCCGGGTAGAATACTCTCTGACCGATTTTGGAATCAGTTTAATACCGGTGATCAATGCCATAGCCAAATGGGGATGTGACCTGGCAGAAACGAAGGGAAGCCTGGTACAGATAGAAGGAGACTGATTCAGCTACGGAAGGTTGTTGAAATGAGCTTTCAATAACCGGGGTAGTTCGGGAGATATTCGTTGAGCAAGGAATTCCAAATAATCATCTTTAGTGATGACCGGAAATCCTAAATGGATTAATTGCTGAAAATGCTGTTCATTGGGTGTTGAATAATAGCAACCTTCTGATTGGTCCTGTCTATATGTGAGCAACTGATCCTTTTTTTCGAGTTCACGTAGAACTTTCACGATCATATTCACTCCCTCAGGATACAGATTGACAATGTGCCGGAACAGGGATTGGCCTGGCACTACTTCCATCCGGTTTACATCAAGTATCTGACCCGTATCGATGGTATGATTCGAAATATAATGTAAGGTACAACCGATCTCTTTCATGCCATCCCTCATGGCATGCAGGGTTCCTAAAATTCCCCGGTAATCCGGTAAAATTGCCGAATGTAAATTCAGCACACCTTTTGCTGGAACCTGGATTATTTCGTCCTTAAATATTTTACCAAAGCGAATGGATAAAAACACATCCGCATGAAACTCCCTGATACGGTCTACAAAAGTGGGTTCATTCACGTCATGACAAACTTCACATGGTGCGGAATTAAAGTCATTATCAAAAAACTCAAATTCCGTCTCTATGGAATGCTGACGGATTAAATCAGAAATCAAACCAAAGAAATATGTTTTCTCGAAAGACTCTAACAAAACTAATTGCTCCGGTTTTCTGCGCGTACTTCCCACCCCTTCCGACAAAAAAATCCGGAAATTGTGCCGCGCCAATTCAGGTTTCAAGAGATTATAAACCAGATTGCTTTCAAGGTCACGGTTGAGAAACAGAATGATGTTCATGCATTGGTCATAAACCGTTGAGGCCGGCACTTGCCGTCAGAATCAAATAGTTTCATCATGATTATTCACTTGACTGCAATGGCCACAGTTCCGGATCTGTCTTAAAGCGGTATCTCAGGGATCGAATGGTATCGACAAAAGACTTGGAAACCAGATAAGGATCGCCACCTATACCCCAACCCTGGCTTGAAATAGGACCTTCATAACCTGCCTGCAGAATGTGGGCTAATAACCAGGCCATGTCGATTTCACCCTGATCAAATCGCACCGCAGGGAAACTGTTACCATTAAACCGACCGTTAGTCAGGACCACATAATTTAATCGCTTCATCATGGGCATTTTAAACACTTCCTCCAGTTCAACAGATCTTTTGTTGGCATACCAGTGATGCGAACAAAAAGCCGGACCAATAGTCTCTGCAGCAGCACCCTGCAATATTCTCTCCTGCGACTGGGGGGTATCGCAGATCCAATGGGTGTGTGGATAAAGGGCACCTCTGATTCCTTTGTTTTTACATGTCCTGTCGAAAGCCGCAATCAGCCTATACGCTCTTTCCCAATGACGTTCTTCCGCCTTGGCTGAACCACTCTCATGGATGGTGGGTCCACCTAATTCATCGGTACCACTCAAGGAAAGAGTGATATATTCAATAGGTGTTTTGGCACTATTCTCGGCAATCTCCTCAATTTTTTCGATGTCCTTTTCGATATCGGGAGCATACCGGTCAACACAAGCCCGGCTTGTCCAATGTAAACCCCATATTTTAAAATCAGTTTGGGGAATTAGATCCATAACCTCCCTCCATTGGCTGGACGAGGGATCAAGTGATACCAATTCAAATCCATCAAAACCCGCTTTTTGGGCCGAAATAAATTTTGCCTTATAGGAGTAGTTCCTGCGACTGCCGGCATGAAAATTATCAAAAAGCACTAAAGGATTTTCCCTGGGTAGATCCTTAGCTATCTTCTTTTCGCTGTCTTTTTCCACAAATTGGTTGAGATGGGTTCCCGCCAATCCGGCTCCCAGTAATTGTGAGCCCTGCTTTATAAAAGAACGTCGGTTGGGTCTAAATCGATGAATCATGATTTTAAAGTATTAATAAAACTACTGAATAATTCATTTAGGCAGCAAGCTTTAGATTCGGGATGGTACAGGGTTGATGATCCATGACTCTTTTGATTAAATTATGGAACAAGATATTCTTAAAAAGGTGTCTATTGAAGCGATAGGTATACTCATCTAAATAAGCCTGGAGATATTGAACCCT
>JBGTCB010000153.1:0-2440 GCA_041748995.1 Saprospiraceae bacterium
TGCGGGGATCGATGATCGTAATGGCACCCAGATCGATATTATACTCTTCGATGATTGACCGGATCTTGTGCCGGTCGCCCACCAGAATCGGATCCGCCACTTTCTCCTCCAGCACCACCTGAGCTGCTTTTAATAATGAAATATTATCGGCATCAACAAAGACTATGCGTTTGATATCCTGCTTGGCCTTATTCTCGATAATCTTCGAAAGTGCATTGTCGTTGCCCAATCTACTGGAAAGCTGAAACTCATATTCTTCCCAATCAGTAATGTCTTTACGGGAAACCCCGGTTTCCATTGCTGCTCTGGCAACCGCCGGTGCTACGGTGGTGATCAGGCGGGGATCGACCGGTTTGGGGATAATATATTGTATGCCAAATTTCAGATCGATATCACCATAGGCCAGATTTACAATGTCTGGTACCGGCTTTTTTGCTAGGTCAGCCAGAGCATGCACCGCAGCTAGCTTCATTGCTTCATTGATCTCTGAGGCGCGGACGTCCAGCGCACCCCGGAAGATAAAGGGAAATCCCAGGACATTGTTTACCTGATTGGGATAATCCGATCGACCGGTAGCCATGATGCAGTCTTCTCTGGCTTCCTTCGCATCTTCATAGCTAATCTCCGGAGTAGGATTGGCCATGGCAAAAATGATACAATCTTTGGCCATGGGACGGATCATATCCTTTTGAAGTACATTTCCTTTTGAGAGACCTATAAACACGTCCGCACCCTGAAGAATTTGCTCCAACGTCGTATTAACCGGTACAGAACCATTTACAAATTCTGATTTTTTACCGTCGAGATTTGTTCTATCGGGATGAATCAACCCTTTGCTGTCGTAAAGGAAGATATTCTCCCTCCTGGCACCAAGTGATACATAAAGTCTCGTACAGGATATAGCAGATGCTCCGGCTCCGTTCACTACGATTTTTACTTTGGCTATGTCCTTCTGTACAAGTTCCAGTGCATTCAGCAAGGCAGCAGCACTAATGATTGCTGTACCGTGCTGATCATCATGCATCACCGGGATATTCAATTCCTTTTTTAGACGCTCTTCAATTTCAAAACAGTCCGGTGCAGAAATATCTTCCAGATTGACCCCTCCAAAAGTGGGTTCCAGGATCTTTACCGTTCTTACAAATTCATCAACATCCTTCGTGTTCAGTTCAAGATCAAAACAATCAATATCTGCATATATTTTAAACAAAAGCCCCTTTCCCTCCATGACCGGTTTGCTGGCTTCGGGACCAATGTCCCCCAAACCCAAAACAGCCGTGCCATTACTGATGACCGCCACGAGATTACCTTTGGCGGTATAGCGAAAGACTTCATTCACATCCTGATGGATAGCCAGACATGGCTCTGCGACCCCGGGTGAGTAAGCCAGGGAAAGATCTCGTTGATTTGCTGTTTCTTTGGTCGGAATGACTTCAATCTTGCCAGGTCGTCCTTTGGCATGGTAGTATAAAGCGTCTTCCTTCATAATTTTACTGTCCATATAATTGAAGATTGTTCAGGAAATTTGTTAGTATTTATTTTAAAAAGCGAATTTATTCGATCCGTTCATGATCACACACCAAACCAGTCCTTAGGTGGAAGGTCTAAAATCCCTATAAATATCCAATTATTTAACTAACTGTTGAAGAAACCTACGGATCGTTTTAAATACCTTAATTTCGCTGGAAAATACTGAGGTATATATATGAATATCGCATCGGGTACCATTTTTGTCAATTCAGAAATCGGCCATCTCGAGAAGGTGATCGTACATCGGCCGGAAGAGGGCATTTCGCGGATCAGCCCGAAAAGGTCGGATGAACTGCTTTTTGATGATATTGTTTATCTGCCCCAGATACAATCCGAACACGACATCTTTACGGACGTGTTGAAGAAATTTATTGGCAAAGAAAATGTCTTATACCTTGACCGGTTACTGGTTGAAGCACTGAATGCAGATCAACAAGCACAAGAGGAAATCATCGCCAAGATCATCCATTTTGAAGAACTGCCATCAAAATATATCCAGATACTCAGCACCCTTGAAAATCCTAAATTGGCAGAGGTTCTGATCAGCGGGTATTTGGCTGAAGAAGACCTGATCCTTTTTGATCCGATCCCAAATTTTATTTTTACGCGCGATATCGCGGTGACCATTCAGGATCAGGTGATCATCACCCGGGCCGCCAAGGAAGCCCGTTTCCGCGAGAACTTTCTTACCCGGTTTATTTTTTATGCCCATCCGATGTTTAAAGAATTGCGGGTACATGGGAAAACGATCAACATGAATGACGTTGAGCTATTTCCCCGATCCCGCCGGGGTGAGTCGGTATCGATTGAAGGAGGTGATATGATGGTGTTTTCTGAAAATCATTTTTTGATCGGATGCAGCGAACGTACTACGGAACATGCGGTTCACAGTCTGAAGGATGTCTTATTT
>JBGTCB010000154.1:0-8158 GCA_041748995.1 Saprospiraceae bacterium
TTCACCATTGGGTAGATTGATTTTTTCATCTTCTTCATAAACTACATGCAGGATTACATTTTGAAAGGCTTTATCGATTTGGTGTTGATGTTTTAACCAATCACCAGCCAAAACATGCATCTCTACGTGGCCGGCCCAAATCTGCTCTCCGATTTTAATTTTTGCTTGCAAAAAATCAGGGCCAGAATCATAGTTTCTGGTACCAGCCTGAATAATTTGTACCGGTTGTCCTGATGTGGTTCTCAGGTCAACCAGATCAAAATTCTTTAAACTCCAGACATAGTAGAGGAGTTCTTCTTTGATCTTAATAGACGTGTTGTGACCTTTCAAGAGTTGATTTTTTCAAATATTTTGAAAGTATAGTTATAGTGGTTTTTATCATCCGGGGTATGACTCTCTTCACTGATTAATCTCCAGGAGTTTAAATCAAAGTCCGGGAAAAAAGCGTCTCCATTTTCGACAATCAGATCGATCTCTGTCAGGTAGATCTTATCTAGAACCGGCAGAGCCAACTGATAGATCTCCGAGCCTCCAATGATGAAGGTTTCCTCTTCGCCTTTCGATTCAGCAACTTGCAGGGCTTTGTGTAAGGAATGGACAACCAAAATACCGGATGTTGAATAATGAGGATCGCGGGTGATCACAATATTTATACGGTTTTTTAAGGGTACTCCCATTGATTCGAAAGTCTTACGCCCCATAATGACATGATGATTACGGGTAGTCCGCATAAAATATTTCATATCAGCTGGTAAGTGCCAGGGCAGATCGTTCTTTACACCGATGACCCGGTTTTTTGACATGGCGGCAATTCCAGAGATAACCATACTGTAAAAATAGACAATATGATTGGCTGGCAGCACAGCCTGCTATTTAGATTTTGGGGTATTTTGTCAATACCCGGAAGCCAGCAAATCTACCTGAAGCATTTTCTCTTCCATCCAAAGACGTCTAGGGTCGATTTCCCCTTTCAAATAACGCTCCATGATCAGACTGGCAATAGGGGCTGCATACGTGGCACCCCAACCACCGTTTTCGACAAAAACAGCAATAGCAATCTTTGGATTCTCTCTTGGTGCAAAAGCATAAAAGACAGAATGATCTTTTCCGTGTGGGTTTTCTGATGTACCTGTTTTACCGCAAACCTCAATATCTCGCAATTGAGCAACTCTCGAAGTACCCATACTCACAGATCGGGACATTCCTTCGATAACCGGGTCAAAGTGCCTGTCATCAATCTGGACCCGCTTGGGTGTTCGATACTCGTTAGGAAGTGATATGGCAGGGTCGCTAAACTTCTTGATAATATGAGGACGATAGTAAAAACCTCTGTTAGCAATAATTGCAGCCATGTTTGCCATCTGCAGGGTAGTCAGTTCGATTTCTCCCTGACCTATCGCATTTGAAATGATGTAAGTACTTCTCCAGTCACCTTTATCTTCATACAGATCATCATAATAATCGCTGTCGGGTATTAATCCAGATTGCTCTTGTGACAAATCGATTTGCAAGAGTGTACCTAATCCAAACTGATGGAGGTATTCTACGGTTTGGTTGAGACCCAGGTCCGGATGCTCAAATCCCTCTTCATTCACCAGATCCGAATAAATCGTATAAAAATAGGTATTGCACGATTCTTGAATAGCCCTGGTCACATTACGAACTCCGGGACTGGCATGACAACCCCAGCGAAACGATTTGTAGTAATAACCTCCATTGCAGGTTATAAACCGATCTACGGTGATCACGTTCTCCTGAAGAGCGATCAGGGCCAAAACAGGCTTAAAAATGGACCCTGGCGGGTACTTTGCCTGGAGTGCGCGATTAAAAAAAGGTTTCAGGCTGTCAGACTGTAAGGATGCAAAGGTCTTTTGCCGGTTTGCACTTACGCTCAGAGATTGCGGATGATATGCCGGACTACTGGCTAAAACGAGTACTTCTCCGGATGACGGTTCTAAAGCAACAATTCCACCAATTTTATTTCGCAATAATTGTTCGGCATAGCCTTGCAGATCGATATCGATTGAAGTTATCAGGTCAATACCCGAAGTGGCAGATGCATCCCTTTGACCATTTTCATAAGCGCCCACTTTTCGGCCAAAATTATCCTTTAGTTGAAATTCCAGACCTTTCTGACCCCGCAATTTATCTTCGTAGGTAGCCTCGATTCCGCTTACGCCATAGTAGTCACGCTTTTCATAGCCTGGCCGGGAGTCAATGACTTGCTGGTCGACTTCACTGATGTAACCCAATGCATGTGCTGCAAAGGGAAATTCATAACCTCTTACACTGCGTACCCTGGAAACAAATCCGGGAAATTCGTGCAACACTTCCTGTAATTGGGCATAGGTGACCGCATCAATCTTATCCAGAAAGAGGAAAGGTACATTTCTTGAATACCTGATATCTTTGAAATCCTTTTGGATATTCTTTTTAAAAGTCTCTTTATCAATTCCCAGGATCCGGCATAGTTTGGTGGTATCCATTTCTGAAGGCAACAGATTGGCTGTCACATAGAGATCATAAATGGGTTGATTGTAGACAAGTAATTTATTGTTTCGGTCATAAATCAGCCCTCGGGAAGGATGAATAACCTGCTTTTCGATGGTAGCTGCATCGGCTTTAACCCGATAGGATTCATCAAAAAGCTGCATGTAACCTACCCGGAGCAACATGACGATTCCTGTAAACAGGATGATACCACGGATAACATAGCTTCTTTCTTGCATGAGGACCACTTAGTTTTTCGGATTGAAAATAAACATATAGATTCCTATAAAAATAAAAGACGCAATAAATGAGGAAATAGTCTTTAGGATGATCTGCAAAATATTTGCAATCTTAAATACTTCGATACTAAAATACCATAGCAGATGAAGCACCAAAATCAGAGCAACATAGCGGGCAAACCAGTTGATGCCAAATTGATT
The DNA here is from genome assembly GCA_041748995.1 of Saprospiraceae bacterium. GTDB lineage: Bacteria > Bacteroidota > Bacteroidia > Chitinophagales > Saprospiraceae > JABDMH01. The sequence continues at coordinate 2,931 of JBGTCB010000154.1, forward strand.
CATAGATGGCACGGAATTAATTTTATACCCCCCTCTAGGTTCCAGCGAAGACAGTATAATAGGTCTGATAAATGCTGTAAAAACGCAGGTACTGGCATGCAGGCCTGGTGAATCATAGAAAATATCAATACTTATGCCTAACAAGAACCCCAGGAAGATCTGAAGCATTCTACCGGTTTGAACCGGCAGGAGCAGGAGAAAGATCGGATGGATAAATATATGAATGTAGTTAAACTGAATGCCACCAAGATTGAACCGATGGAAAATCAGACCCTGCAAGAGCACAAGTAGAATAAACCTTAAAGAAATTCTTACTATTTGACCTTCCATGGCACTATTTTGAACCTTCCAGGTCTAATTGTTCCTTTCCGAATAGATTTTTTACAACATAGACGTAGTGAGCCTGAGAAAGATCATTGGACAACTCGACATCAATCGTGTAAAAATTACTTCCCTGCTTCAAATCAAAGCTGACGATTTTTCCAACTGTGACACCTTTCGGAAACAAAGCACTAAACCCACTGGTCACTATAAGATCACCTACTAACAAATCAGCATGCTTGGGCACATCACTCAACCGAGCCATTTTGGGATCACCTCCCATCCATGAAAGCGTTCCGAAAAATTGATTCCGTTGTATGGCAACACTAATTTTTGCGTCCCGGTGCAGAAGAGAAATCCCCCGCGAATACCGGTGACTGACATCCGTAATAACACCCATGACACCATTCGTCTGAATGACTCCCATTCCTTTTTCGATGCCATCTTCCTGGCCGACATTTAAGGTGAAATAATTATCTACACTGGCTATTGAATTATTAATAACCCTCGCAGATATCAATGTGAATTGTTGAGTAAGATTTGAGTCAATATGCGTGGATGCCGGTCCATATACTTCCTGAAATGTAAGTGCCTGGGTCCGAAGTGCCGCATTATCGCGCGAAAGATCTTGAGCCACTTCCGAAAGATTGAGAAACTGGGTGACATTGTCAAACTTCTCTAAAATCCATCCGCTGACCATGCCGGAAGATCTGATAAAAATGGTGTTTTGATGTGGATTAAAGCGAATGATCAGGCTGAAACAGAATAGCTGCAACAAAACAAAGAGAAGTACATATCCGTACCGGTAGAGAAAAAATAAGATATTTTGCATGGATGAAGGATCCTTTTACACACTTTTTCGATCGATTAAAAAGGAAAATTTATCCGTATTTCTTAATGCAAGACCAGTGCCTCTTACTACCGCTCTCAGTGGGTCATCAACAACAGTGACCGGCAGTTTAGTTTTTAAGGATATCCTTTTACGCAGGCCTCTCAAAAGGGCTCCACCGCCAGTCAGATACAATCCGGTTTTATAGATGTCTGAAGCTAATTCGGGAGGAGTCACTTCCAGGGCTTTTAAAATCGCCTCTTCGATTTTGCTGATGCTGCTATCTAGTGCTTCTGCAATTTCCTGATACGTAATGGTCTCTTGCCTGGGTATACCTGTGAGCAGGTCACGTCCATTGATTGCAAAAGGTTCCGGAGGATTTTCCAATTCGGTGGAAGCAGAACCAACATTTATCTTGAGCACTTCAGCCGTTCGTTCTCCGATCAGAAGATTATGATTTCTTCTTAAGTGGTCTATGATATCCATAGTAAACTCATCTCCTGCTGTACGGATAGATTGTTCACATACAATACCCGAAAGAGCGATGACTGCAATTTCCGTGGTACCTCCTCCAATATCAATGATCATATTACCGACGGGCTCTTCCACATCAAGGCCAATACCCAGTGCGGCAGCCATCGGTTCGTAGATAAGATAAGTTTCCTTTGAGTCAACGTGATCAGCCGAATCAAAAACAGCCCTTTTTTCCACTTCAGTAATGCCTGAAGGAATACAGATCACCATTTTCATGTGCGTAAAGAACCTTCGCTTCTGGTCGATCATATTGATCATCCCTTCAATCATGCTTTCGGCAGCTTGAAAATCGGCTATGACCCCATCTTTGAGCGGTCTTACCGTTTTAATATGCTCATGCGTTTTTTCGTGCATCTGCATTGCCCGGGATCCTACAGCAATAGTTTCACCTGTTCGCCTGTCAATAGCTACAATAGATGGCTCTTCGACCACAATTTCGTTGTCTTGAATTATGAGGGTATTGGCCGTACCCAAATCGATCGCCAATTCTTGTGTAAAAAAATTGAAAAATTTCATTTCAAGCCTTTAATCCAGCTTAATCGTAAACAAAGCCTATACCAGCTTCGCAAAAGAAGCTAATTTTATTTAAATGAGGAAAATTTTAAGTATGAATTAGATATATAGTTTTTACAAATATTATTAATTCATAATGTATTGGTTGTCAACCGGTTTAGTGAATAGTTACTAAACTCAACATTTCCTTCTGGAGATAGCTTTGGGCCATTTTCTGTATGTCTGTACTGTTAATGTCGGCTATTTGTGCCAGTAGAATCGAAGTAAAGTCATAGGGACTGTCATCCGCTATGTTATTCCTGACGACATCAAGGGTTTGTAATGGACCATCCATCAAACTCAGTAGATAACCTCCCAGATAGTTCTTAACCATCTGAAGTTCAAACTCAGGAACGAGCTCTTGTTGAAGAACCTCCATTTCATGATAAATCTGTCGGAGAGCTTTTTTAACAAATTTTTTCTCCGTCTCCAGGCTAATGCTGAAGTAGCCATCATACCTCAGGGATTCCACTGTACTTTGAATTCCATAGGTAATTCCCTTATTTTCTCTCAGGTTCTTCATAAGCCTTGATCCGAAATAACCTCCCAAAATGGTGTTCAGTACAAACATGGCCGGCCAGTCTGGATGATTTCGGTTAAAAAGTCGACGTCCAATCCGTATAGCGGATTGAGGTTTATGCATACTCTCTTCTATGTTGCTGACGAGAGGAAAAAGACCGGAAAAAACTGGACTCGTCTTCAACATGGGGCCTGACCAGTCAGTAAGAAGGCTTTCCAGTTGCAGCAACAAATCTTTTGGAAGACGACCGGCAATGAACAAGACAGCATTTGAAGGATTAAAATATCTCTTGTGATGTTCAACCAGATCCTCTCGTGTGACTTGCTGGTATAATGTAATGTTGCTGTTGTATCCATAGGGGTGGTCTTCTCCAAAATACTGCTCAGTGGCTTTCCGGTAGGCTACGACATCATTATGAGAAAGATCCACAGCCAGTCTCCGGGATGTTCGCTTTTTAAAGAGTTCAATTTCAGATTCATCAAATGAAGGGGACATCAGAATCTCTACCAGAAACGGAAGCAGTGTAGAAGCATGTTTGCTCAAACAAACTAACTGAAGGCTGATGTGATCGAATGAGAACGGAGAAGAAATTGTTGCACCCAGGCGATCGATAGCTTCAGCAATGGTAGCAGCACTATGTTTGTGAGTACCTTCTTTAATGATACTGGCCAGGGTAACAGCGGTGAGACGCTTTTGTTCGAAAGGTCTCCCAGCCAAAAACATCAGATCGATCTTGCAGACGTCCTGACTACCCCCTTCGATGATATACGTCTGCAATCCATTTCCGATGAAAAGGATTTGGGGTTTGGGAAATTCGATCCGGTCTACCTGAAAAATTGGAGGTCGATTAGTCGGCATTCAATGGTATTAAACAGACGTGTGATTCATTTTTCAAATAAGGGCTGCTAAGTTTAAAAAATGAAAGGGAATCATTTACTTTTGTCACTAGTTAATCATTCTACTTTTTTCAAGGTAGTAACGTTTCTTGTATATGAAATTTAGCATTTCCTCTGCCGATCTATTAAGGAAAATACAATTGGCAAACGGGGCCATTGGTTCAAATACCGTTGTTCCTATCCTGGAGGACTTCCTGTTTGTAATAAACGGGAATACTCTCACGATCTCCGCTACCGACCTGGAAACTTCGATCACCACTACGGTTGATGTAATTTCTGATAAAAATGGAGAGGTTGCTATCCCGGGCAAAATACTGTTTGACACTTTAAAAGCTTTGCCTGAACAGCCGATCACTGTCGATGTGGATGAAAATAAAAATAGCATTGAAATCACTTCTTCGTACGGTAAGTATAAACTTTCGGGAGATAATGCCGAGGACTTTCCAACTATTCCTAAACCCGATGGTACTGAATCGGTGTCAGTTAGTGCCCGTTTGCTTCATGAAGCTATTGTCAAGACCTCTTTTGCGACCAGTAATGATGAACTGCGTCAGGCAATGACAGGGATCTATATGAGTATAGATTTCACGAAGATAACTTTTGTAGCCACTGATGCACACAAGTTGGTTAAGTATACGTTTTCAGGACTGGAGGGAGATGTAAATACTTCGTTTATCCTTCCTAAGAAATCGCTTAATCTCTTGCGCCATGCCTTACCTGACAATGGAGAGGTCGAAATTGCCTTCAATAAATCAAACGCCTTTTTTTCATTTGGGGACCATCGCCTGGTCTGCCGGCTAATTGATGCACAATATCCCAATTACAATGCAGTAATTCCGGTAGACAACCCGAATACCATGATTGTTGGGCGCACTGATTTTTTGAATTCTCTTCGCCGGATTGCTATATATGCCAACAAAACAACCAATCAGGTCATATTAAATATAGATGATGGTAGTCTTACCATTGAGGCTCAAGATCTTGATTTCTCCAATGAAGCAACAGAACAATTAACTTGTGAGTACAAGGGAAGTCCTGTGACGATTGGTTTCAATGCTAAATTTTTAATTGAAATGTTAAACGTCTTAGCTACGGATGAAGTAATCATGGAGCTTTCAAATCCTAATAAGGCAGGAATTTTGTTGCCAGGGGAAAGCCCTGAAAACGAACATTTACTCATGTTGGTGATGCCTGTGATGTTGAGTCGATAACATGGACGAACTCTAGGAGGTTGTTGAAATACCCAACTTGCGCTGATATTTAATCCGATGATTTTTCTTATAAAAAGACCGCAGCCGTTCTCGTCGCTTCTGACTTTGTTGATCCTCAGTCAGTTACAAACTGAGTATTTCAACAGCCTCCTAAGCTTTCTATGAGGGTTGGACTCTTTTTCGGATCTTTCAATCCTGTACATACAGGACATATGATCATTGCAAACCAGGTGTTGCATTTGACGGATCTGGATCAGGTGTGGATGGTAGTGAGTCCTCATAATCCCCTAAAACCGAAAGCTTCGCTTGCAAACGATTTTGACCGGTTACATTTGGTCAATCTGGCTATTGGTCACAATACCGGG
>JBGTCB010000155.1:0-2613 GCA_041748995.1 Saprospiraceae bacterium
TTACTTCTACCGCCGGGGTGATGGGCCCTTCTATGAAACCAGAAATAATGGTGAATGAAAACATCACCGACAGACCTTTACTATTTTCAAAGTATGATCAATCAAAATTTGAACAGGAAGAAAAGGCATTTAGTTTTTTAGAAAAAGGAATCGAAATTGTTGTTGTCCATCCCAGCAGGATCTATGGACCGGGTATAATGGCTCAAAGCAATGCCGTATCCCATCTGGTAAACTTGTTTAACCAGGGAAAATGGCATTTCATACCCGGAAATGGAACCAGTCACGGTAACTATGTTTATATTGATGATGTTGTTCAGGGACATTTGCTGGCTATGCAAAAGGGAGTGTCGGGTCAGCGTTACATTTTAGGTGGTGAAAATATGTCCTATAACGATTTTTTTAAATTATTAAAAAGGTTGACCGGAAGAAATAAAAGGCTGTTTAAAATTCCTGTTATTCTATTATTGGTCTGGTCATATCTGGAAGTATTTCTGGCACGTTGCACTGGCAAGAAGCCTATGATGATTCCTGCTTTTGTTTATAAACTTACCCATAATTGGAATCTCAGCAGTGATAAAGCAAAGCAGGAGCTCGGATATAGTTTTATTGATCTTGAGACTGGTTTAAAAAAGACAATTCATTGGATTGAATCATGAATAAATGGGCATTGATTACCGGTTCGTCAGGTGGTTTGGGATCCGAAATGGCCAGAATCCTTGCACGGGATCAATATAATTTAATACTCATTGATCAATCTGAAAGTAATTTGGAAAACCTAAAACAAATGTTGATTCAAATCAACTCGGAGATTAAATTACATTTTATGACGATCGATTTATGTACTGAAGATGCTGCTGAGGAAATTTACCACAAATTAACTGCTAGGCATATCTATCCCGATGTCTTAATCAATAATGCAGGTTTTGGAACTCTAGGTCTTTTTAACGAAATTCCCTGGGAACGCGAAAAAAGAATGATTCGCTTACATATTGAAACGCTGACACAATTAACTCTAATATTTCTGAAAGATATGATCCGCCGGGGTGACGGTAAGATTCTCAATGTAGCTTCCGTTGCTGGCTTTCAGCCAAGTCCCCTGATGGCAGTTTACAATGCAACAAAGTCATACATTTTATCATTTACCGAGGCGATCGCCCATGAAGTAAAGGGTACCGGAGTGACCATCACCGTACTATGCCCTGGCTTGACCCGTACGGGTTTTCAAAACACTGTTGGAGTTGGGATTCCGGATTTTACAAAAAATAGCTGGTTAAGTGATTCTGCAGAAAGCGTGGCTATGACCGGTATCAAAGCTATGTACTCGGGAAAAATTGTTGTTGTTCCCGGACTGGTTAATAAATTTCTAGCCAATGCTCATCGCTTTTTACCCCGAAATACTGTAACCGGTTTGGTAAGAAAAATTCAGGAAAAAAATCGCCGTTTCATCAATAACAATTCGCATCAGAAGGATTAAGTGGTATAGATTCTATTTCAGGTTTATTTTACAAAATATTATTTATCTGGTAGTGAAAATATTGAGACGGTATCCAGACACTGATTAATGCTCTTGTTGTACCGGTTTATATTTTTTTGATGTCTTTGCATTCCGGACAGGCATTATTTCTCTGGAGATAATTTTTGATAAATAGGGAACTCCCAGCTCCCAGGGAATTATTTTCATTAAATACCAACATAGTTTATTGAGTGCTCCCGGTATAATCAAACCCTTACTCTCTAATGCCTGCTCCATAATTTTTCTTGCCACTCTGGCAGGTGTCAACGTCGAAGCCTTTGCAAATTTACCCTGCTTTTCCATTAGTCGTTCATGCACATCGGGATTGGTGTCCATCGGACCTGGTAGGGCTACACTTACAGACACCGAAGAATTTCTCAATTCTTCTCTCAGACCAAGGGAAAAAGAATATATAAAAGATTTAGATGCCGGATAAAGAGTTTTAAACGCTACCGGATATTGAGAGATTATACTGGAAATATTAATTATATGCGATTTAGGGTGAGCTTGCAATTGCAATAAAAGGTGATAGGTAAGCATCGATGTGATGCGAATATTTAAATTGATGATCCGATGAAGAAATTCTGCTGGTGTTTTTGAAAACTGCATAGTACCACCGATGCCCACATTATTAATCAGGCAATTAATGCTCAGATATTTCAACGTTTCGATCAGGTGACTGAAGTCATCATTATTGGTCAGATCCAACTCATACATCCTGACTTTGACGGAAAACCGTTCCGTTATTTCTCTGGTTACTTCTTCTAATCCATCATCAGGTAATGCAATCAGTATCAAATTCATTTTCCTGGCCGCACATTCTGAAGCCAGGGCCTTACCCAGTCCAGTGCTCGCTCCTGTAATTAGCGTATAAGTGTGGGTTTCGAAGGTGTTAGACATGTCCACAAATTATAAGGTTAGTAAACAAGGGCTTCTTTTTGAAGTGATCTCCTGTTGCCAGTATCCCAATCAAAGTATTAAATATTTTGGATAAGGTACCGATAAAAATCTGAAGTTGTAATTGAAATTACGTGTCGATTGAGAATTTGTTGAATAAGCCCGTTTGATCATTTTCAGATTAGCCGAATAGCGGTTTTTCT
>JBGTCB010000156.1:0-6966 GCA_041748995.1 Saprospiraceae bacterium
GGAAAATTTTATACGTTAGACGATTATAAGGATGCCAAAGTCCTGGTGATCATTTTTACCTGCAATCATTGTCCAACCGCTCAGGCATATGAAGACAGGATGATCAAACTTGTGAATGATTATAAGCAAAAGGGTGTGCAAATGGTGGCGATATCTCCGAATAGTCCACTCGGAGTGCTTTATGAAGAACTGGGATATACCGACCTCGATGATGATTATGAAAGCATGATTCTCCGGGCAGAATATGCCAAGTATAATTTTCCTTACCTCTACGATGGAGATACGGAAGAAGCTTCTTTGAAATACGGTCCGTTTGCAACTCCCCATGCATACGTATTTAATGAGGATCGACGACTAGTCTATCAGGGCCGTCTCGATGCAGTTGAAAAACCCGGGACCGCTGATGCGGAAGACCTGCGAAGGGCGATCGATGAGACCCTGGAAGGAAAACCGGTATCCCTGTCCAGTACCAAAGTGTTTGGCTGTACAACAAAATGGGGCTGGAAAAACGAATACCGTGAAAAAGTAGATGCAGATTGGGCAGCCAGGGAAGTCAGTCTGGAAAATGCAGACGTTGATAAAATTAAATCTATTGTCAATAATACCGGGAATACTAAATTGAGGTTGATTAATGTCTGGGCTACCTGGTGTGGTCCCTGCATTATTGAATATCCGGAATTTCTGGTTTTACAACGTATGTATGGAGCGAGGGATTTCGAATTTGTCTCCATCTCGGCTGACAGACCGGATCAACATGAAAAAGCGCTGGCTTTTTTGCAAAAACAACAAAGTGGCGTCACGAATTATTTGTTTTCTCTGGATGATAAATATGCGCTTATCGAAGCAGTTGATCCCGACTGGAATGGAGCATTACCTTATACCCTCTTAGTAGACACGGAAGGCAATAAGGTATGGTCTCATCAGGGACAAGTCGATTTTCTTGAATTAAAAAGGGCTATCGTCGAGCATCCAATGATGGGAAGATACTTTTAACGATACCAGACATCCCTATTTTGATTTAATTGTTGTAAAATATTAGAAATGACAAAGAAATTAACCCTTGCTCTATTCTTATACGTAAGTTCCCTTACTTTTCTGTCCGCACAAGATCAATTTAACGTTTTACTCTTTACCAAGACAGCAGGGTTTCACCATGTGTCCATTCTTGAAGGAGTGCAGGCAATTAGGGATTTAGGTGAAAGGCATCACTTCAATGTTGATTGGCAGGAATCTTCCCGGACTTTCAGTGCCAATAATCTGGAAAAATATCAGGTAATTATCTTTCTGAATACCACGGGTGATATTCTGGATGATGACCAACAAAAAGCCATGGAAGATTTTATCAGATCAGGCAAAGGTTTTGTAGGTATTCACGCAGCAGCAGATACGGAATACGAATGGGAATGGTACACAAAACTGGTTGGCCGGATGTTTAGAACCCATCCGAAAATTCAAACCGCTATGTTAAGAGTGGTTTCCAGTGATTTTCCCGGAATGGAGACAACACCAGCCTCCCGGGTCTGGACAGATGAATGGTATCAATATCAGGAAGAACAGGTTAGTGATCTGAAGTATATCATGACCGTCGATGAAAAAACCTACGACCCAGTGACACGCAGAGGTGATAATGTAATCGAAGGTATGGGAGATTTTCATCCGATTGCATGGTATCATCATTTTGACGGAGGTCGGTCATATTATACCGGTTTAGGACATGTGCCCGCAACCTATAGTGATCCGGTATTTCTCGATCAACTGTCAGGGGCTATCTGGTGGGCAGCTACCGGAAAGGGACTTGACTGACCCATGCCAAAGAATCACGGAGAGGGCGGTTGAGATGCCCATCTTGCGCTGATACTTCTCACATCATTCCATTTGTAGAAAGATCGCAGCCGTTCAGGCGGGTCTGACTTTGTTGATCCTCAGTCAGTTACGTCTTGCTAGCTTCTTTCCTCCCACCGCATCAGAAAGCGGGGATTTAGTTTGGTACCCTTATTGCTGGTTCAACCATTGAAGTTGAATCAAAAGAAAAGGAATGCCGGGATATTGCTTTTACCGAAAGGTAGAGATTACACTTTTTCAACATACCCATGTAATTTTCCGGGTTTTAGCGATCGTTGTATTATCACTCTCCCTTCAGACTCCACGTATTTCATTTGCGGCTAACAATTACGATCCTCCCAACTTCCATAGTTCTGAAAATGACAAACTAACCACTTCGGGTCGATGGCTTTATGAAACTACCCTGGAGATGAATTACTGCACAGCATCTGCCATTTCAACAGAATACGAAAGAATCGCTAATATTAAATTCAACACCATCGATCATAGTTCAACCGGTACCGAAGGTTACGAAGACTTCACAGAAATTACTACAACCGTCACCCCTGGTTCTACTTACGAGTTTACCGGCACCATCTCCAATCCACCTTTTGATCAGGATCAGTTCATCGTTTGGATTGATTTCAACCGGGATGGGGATTTCGAGGATTCTGGCGAGCAGGTTTTTTTATCTCCGGTGGGTGTCGGTCCGCACATTTCCGATATTACCATTCCATCAGGTGCAAGTCCGGGTCTTACGAGAATGAGGGTACGGTTACATGATAGCGGACTGGGACCAAATTCTACGCCCTGCGGCACCTCAGATTACGGTCAGGTGGAAGACTATTCCATTATGATAACATCGGATGATTGCGACGATACAATGACATTGACTTCACCGGCTCATGATATTACCGGAGGTAATCATAAATACGAAGCCAATATTGAAATCCAGGCCGGTAATCAAATCATGTCGGGTAACGTGATCTATGATGCCGGAATATCAATTACTCTTACTCCTGGCTTTAGTGTCATGGAGGGAACAGAGTTTGCGCTTCAGATCGATGGCTGTGGCAACCAATAGACGGGATTAGATTTTGGAATAGCTATGTCGGTGGAGAGTTGAGTCTCATGAACATTCCGGGATAAATGAAACACAGCTTCCGCAATTCAGTCCTTGCCCTTCTGAATCAAAATCTTTTCTCCATCACGGATCATTCTCAGGGTCTTTAAATCCAGGCTTTTCAAACGACCAAATACATTGACGGCACTTGCTGCACGTGGTTCAGCTGATAGACTCGCAGGTGTCGGCCCGAAAAATATGCAGAATGCCGGCATCGTTGGCCAATAAGCCAGATCTCCCACCTTGACTTCAGCTCCGGCACCCGACTCGATTCCACATCGGACAGGTATATAAAAGTAAATCTCATCACCCCAGGTATTGACTGATGATTCCAATGGCAGAGCCTCATAAATCGCTCTTCCCGTTGGGGTATCGAATAGATCTGCAATAAACTGATGCTTTCCCACCTGGATTGAAATGGATTTTATGGGAGTACTTGTCATATGTAATGTATTGAAACGACAAATTAAACCTTGTCAAACCTGATTTCTTACGCCTCCTAGATTTTTAAGAAAATCTTATTCCGGTACATAATATACAGACCCGTCCAAACCAGAATCAGGGCTCCGATTGCCCGGAAAACGGGATGCCATTGCTCGGCAGCTATTTCGTAAATACCGCTGAATAGCAATTCAGAAGTATGATTAAAATCAATGAACCGGTAACCCAGATAAATCAACAAAGAATTAACGCCAATAACTTTAAAGAAGAAAGCCCAGCGCCTGAATTCTTTTATTTCAATCACCCAATAAAATATGGCTAGAAAAATAAAAGCCATTCCTGCCGTCAGCAATATAAACGAACTGGTCCAAAGATGCTTATTAATTGGAAAATGAAGATTCCATATCAAACCGAGCAATATCAACAAACTGCCGGACCCAAGGAAGATCAATACTTTACGGTTTTCGGTTACCTCACTATTTAGTAATAAACTTCCGGCCAGTGATCCAAAAACGGTCAGACATAATGCAGGAAACTGGGTAAGGATGGCCAATTCGTCATAAGTGCCCTGAAGTAATCTACCCGGCATAAAGGTGCGGTCAAACCAACCTACCAGATTTCCTTCAAAGGAAAGATCTCCTGCCCCATAGCCGGGAACGGGAATAGTAAATAAGGCTAGATAATACAACAACAGGATACCGGCCAACCAGATCAACCGTTTTTTCCAGTCAAAATTTAAAAATAATAAAGTCGTAATGAAAGTCGCAAAGCCAATTCGACCCAACACACTTCCAAAACGTATTTGCCCTGGTTCAAATACCGGTACCGGTGCATTTTTATATAAAATACCCAGTAAAATGAGAATGCACATGCGCCAAAAAACTTTCCTATAGATCTGCCCTTTAGTAAAATTCTTCTCCAGGGCAGAACTTATAGAAATAGTCACGGAGATTCCGGCAATAAATAAAAATAACGGAAAGATAAAATCGTAAAATGTAAATCCATTCCAGGCCGGATGTTCAAATTGATCAGCCAGGGCATCAACCCAGGCCCATCCTGTTTTGCCATGCATTAAAGTGATAAAGGCAGCACCTCCTGAAATGAGCAACATATCAAAACCCCGGAGAGCATCAATGGATAACAATCTTTTTTTCATACTTCAATAATCTGGCGTATAGCCTTCAATAATCTGGCGTATAGCCTTCAATTCACTTTCACTGAAATTCAACCGATCCAAACTTTCTATATTATCTTTTAATTGTTCCGGACGACTCACACCCACCAGCACACTGGTAATACGCTTATCCTTTAATAACCAGGCTATGGCCATTTGAGCAAGACTCTGACCGCGGGCAAACGCTATATTATTGAGTTTTTTAACCCTCTCCAGTATTTCCGGTGTAATTTGATTCCTGGTGAGATACCGGGCATCCCTGACGGCTCGTGAATCCTCGGGAAATCCGGACAAATATTTGCTGGTCAGCACGCCCTGCTCCAGAGGAGAGAAAGCAATGGCTCCGGCTCCGCATTTTTCCAGTTCATCGAGCAATCCGTCTTCTACCCAGCGATCAAACATGCTGTAACGCGGTTGATGAATCAGTAAGCTAACACCCTTATCCTTCAGGATGCCAGCCGCCGTCGCGGTGTCTTCAGGACTATATTGTGAAATTCCGGCATACAGAGCCTTACCCTGTCTGACTATATCCGCCAGGGTACCGATCGTCTCTTCCAATGGAGTCTCCGGATCACGTCGATGAGAATAGAAGATGTCGACGTATTCCAGACCCATGCGTTTTAAACTTTGATCCAGGCTGGCGACCAAATACTTGCGGGAACCCAGATTACCGTAGGGTCCAGGCCACATATCCCAACCCGCCTTGGTCGAAATAATAAGTTCGTCGCGATACGACGAAAAATCCTTCTTAAAAATCCTGCCGAAATTTTCTTCCGCACTTCCGAACGGCGGTCCATAATTATTAGCCAGGTCGAAATGGGTAATACCCGAATCAAATGCCGTACGCAATATATTTCGACCATTGGAAAGATTGTCATCGTGCCCGAAATTGTGCCAAAGCCCTAGCGAGATCATAGGCAACAACAGGCCGCTGTTACCACATCTCCTAAACTGCATCCGATCATAGCGCTCCTTATCCGCAGCATAGGTGCTTAAAGCAGTTGGATCATTAATTTTCATTGGTTTTTCGTTTAATTTTTAATATAAGAGCATCCTAATCACCCCATTCAAATTCATAGGTTTTTAGAGGCACCCATAATTCCCTTTTCGATTCTAAAGCAACAAAGTAAAAAAATTCCGCGGACCCGGATGTCGTCATTATTCTATGATCCTTTTACAGGTTTAATTCGATGCATCAAATAGGTTGATGTTCTCTTTCGTGATTTTTAGTAAACCGGTATTTACGGAGTAGGGTACATTTGTGATTTCGGCCCGGTCGTCATCATCGGAAAGCTGAATGGTATGATGTACCATATCATAGAGAAACTGAGCACCGTACCAGGTAAACAATTCTCTTTTTTGACCAATTAAAACATCAATCACACCTTCTCTTACCAATTTCAAATGTTCTGGTTCCCAATCTACGGTAGTCACTTTTATTTGGCCGGATTTTCCCGCTTCTTTAATCGCCAATCCGATGCCGGGTCCACTAATGGCATCAAAACCACATACACCCGCCAAATCAGGATTAGCGGTTATCAGATCGGACGTGATTTTTGCTGCATTCTCCGTACTGCCCTGACTATCATATTTGCCTATAACAATGATGCCCGGATATTTTTTGAAGACATCCAGTAAACCCCGAAAGCCATTTTCCATATTTGTTTGGCCCACCAATCCCATATACGCAATTTTCCCCTTTCCTCCCAACAGATCGACCATAGCTTCACCCTGTAGCCGGCCGATTTCATACCAATCGGTACCCAGGAATGCATGACGTTTACTATTGGGAATGTCCGAATCGTAAACAACGGTGGGAATACCGGCATTTACCGCTTTATTTATCGCAGAAGCAATAGCGGGATCTGTGCCATTGATCAGGAGTCCGGCCGGTTTAGATGGAATGACCTGCTCAATTACTCCAATCTGTGCTACGACATCCCACTCCGTAGGGCCAAGCACGGTTGTTTTGACTCCCCTTTTTTTACCCCAGCGTAAAAACGCAGCCTGATCATGATTTACATACATGGGAAAATTTACAAAGGTTGTCACCATGATGTATTCTTCATTTTCATTGACCGGCTGTGCCGGATCATCGGGCATATTTCTCTCTTGTTGATAAGCACCCTGACTAGGATCACAACTGTAAAGAAGCATAAAGCTGATGGCAAATAAAATGGACCTACCGGGTTTAATTATCCTGATTTTCATATTCAATTATCTCTGGATTAAAAAATTAAAATTGAAACATTACTCTGGATTCTAGTTCCGGAGTACCCAAAGACGTAATGCTTAAAGGGCATCTCAATTTACCTCTGAATGAGTAAAAATTTAGTAAAATGCAAGCCAGACAAGGCTGGAGGAAGGAAGATAGCCGTAGCTATCTGACTGACGATCAACGAAGTAT
>JBGTCB010000157.1:0-3447 GCA_041748995.1 Saprospiraceae bacterium
ATAAGATCGTACAAGCCGGAAATCATACTATAAAATGGTGAAGGGCTTTCGGTTTTACTGAAAGCCCTTCCCGACCAAATTATACTTTAGGTCAAGAGCTGGTATAGTTCGAATAATTATGGTCTCTTACTTATAACTTTATAGCGCGGGTATGAGTACTTTTTCCAGTACATGTATGACACCGTTGGTTGCCTGGACATCGGTCAAAATAATTTCGGAGGTTTGTCCCATTTGATCGGTGATTCTCGCACCATTTCCCAGACTAATGGTAAAAGCCTGACCATTGACGGCTTCGACAACCATATTATCTGTGAAGTCTGTGGACCTCACATTTGATCCACCAATTACATGATAGGTCAGTACGGTTGCAAGTTGTTCTGGTGTAAGACCGGCAACAGTTCCGGCAATAGCTTCAAAGGCACTGTGAAGTGGTGCAAAAAGTGTAAAAGGTCCGGTTCCTGAGAGGACATTCACCAGTTCACCAGGAGCGTTTGAAAGTGCAGATACCAATGAAGTAAAATTGCTGTTGGCTGAAGTGTGACCGATAATATCTAAGGGAGTAAGCACTTTATCAATCACATGAATAACTCCATTGTCTGCTTCCACATCGGCTGAAAGAACCATCGCGTCACCGTTTAAAGTCACCCCGGAAGGCGTTCTTTCAATGAGTATCGATAGCTGATTGGCATTTGGACCCGTTGAAGAGGCGGTGGTGGCGTATGTTTGACCCTCAGCTAAATCCGTGGAATTTATCTGTCCACCTAAGACATGATAGAGCAAAATGTCAGTCAACTCACGATCGGAGATTGTTGAGAGGTCTACTCCCAATTGGACAAATGCTGCATTGGTCGGAGCAAAAACAGTGAAAGGTCCGTTGTTCTGAAGGGTCGAAACCAAATTGGTACGCTCAAGGGCAGAGACGAGCGTGGAAAATTGAGGATCAGCCAATGCCACGTCAATAATGGTATTGGTAGTATCAGGGGTTGCTTCGTCATCCTTATCGCAGGCCGAGAAGAAAAGGAGGCTTAGTGCAAGCATTAAAATTGATGAATACATTTTCATAGTAAGGATATTTTTAATGATTTACTAAGGTAAACGGCTGGCACGTTAGTTTGTTTAACATTTTAACATAAAACCTAAACAAATATTATTTGGCAGAATCCATTGATCTGACAAAGGAGTGTTGACGGCAACCTGCAGGAGGAGATGGATATTAAGTTTTTACCGGCTATCCGATTGACAGTCATTGAAAGCAGACTAATCAAGGTTTGTAAAATCCTATGGTGGGACAGATCGAAATCAATCTAAAATTTTAGTAGTTTGGTCCTCCTGATAAAGATCTACTGTCATGAAATTTGTATTACCAGTATTATTTATAATCGGTGTTTGCATTTTGGCCAAAGGACAATCGTCAGTCGGTATTTTTGAAAACAACAAAGATATCGGAGAACCAACGCTGGCGGGAATGTCTGCTTATGATGCAAATACACAGACCTACACCATCAAAGGTTCCGGATATAACATATGGTTTGACCGGGATGAATTTCAATATTTATATAACACGCTGGAAGGAGATTTTATCCTCACCGCCAATTTTGGATTTAAAGGAGAAGGTGTCGATGCACATCGGAAGATCGGTCTGATGGTCAGGGAATCCGATGATGAAAAAGCGGCGCATATCAGTGCGACGCTACATGGTGATGGCTTGACGGTATTGCAATGGCGGGAACTAAGGGGCGCATTCATGCGTGATCCGGAAGATGAGATCTTTTCCCCTAAGTCGAACTATACCATTATTCAATTGGAACGGAAAGGTAAGACCTTTATCATGCGGGCTGCCCATCCCGGAGAGCCACTCCAGTTGATCGGAAAACATACGATGAGTGCTATGCCTGATAAAGCTTTGGTGGGCATTTTTGTGTGTTCCCACAACGAAAATGCGGTTGAAGAGGGTTATGCATGGAATGTCAGAATTGACCGGGAGGTACCGGAAGGCTATAACGCTTATCAACAGGGAAGGTTTGGTAGCCGGTTAGAAACTATGGATGTATCGACCGGACAACGCAAGGTTATCTATGAAAGTGATAAAAGCTTTGAAGCGCCAAACTGGACTCACGATGGAAAGTATCTGATTATCAATATGGAGGGCAGCCTTTACACCATTCCGGTGACCGGTGGAGAACTTACCAAAATCAACACCGATTTTGCCAATCGCCATAATAATGATCATGGTATTTCACCGGATGGTAAAACTTTAGCGATCAGTCATCACCGGGAGGGAATGGCAGGAGGTGGTTCAACTATTTATGTGGTACCCATCGAAGGTGGTACACCAAAGCAAGTCACGAAAGAAAGCCCATCGTATTGGCACGGCTGGGCTCCAGATGGTAAATCAGTGGTTTATGTAGGTCAGAGGGGAGGAGATAGCTATCATTTATATAAAGCGGATATTGAGACGGGAACCGAGACTCAACTAACCTTCTTTGAAAACTCACATGTAGATGGACCGGAATACGATCCTTCCGGCACGCATCTTTATTATAACGGTACTCAATCCGGGACAATGCAGATTTGGCGTATGAAGCCTGATGGAAGTAATCCCGAACAACTGACTTTTGATGAATACAATGATTGGTTTCCACATATTTCACCCGATGGCAAACAGATCGTCTTCATTTCATTTCCAATGGATATAAATGTATCGGATCACCCTTTTTATAAACGAGTGATGTTGCGTATGATGCCTGTTTCCGGTGGCGCGCCAAAGGTGATTGCTTACTTGTATGGTGGACAGGGAACCATCAATGTTCCAAGCTGGTCACCCGATAGTCAGAAAATTGCTTTCGTCAGCAACCCGGGATATCCCGAGGTGAAAAAGGAAGCAGAGTAAGAGCCATTGCAGAGGATGACATCAAAATTCCTTTCTGAACAATCAGAGAAAGGAAATCCTAACCGGTATTGCATCATGGAGAAATCATGATGCAGGCTGTCGTTAGGGCACCTCTATTAACCCCGTTCATGGTAAAAACAATTTTCTTCGAAAATCTATTCAATAATATTCGGCGCCATACTTCGTTGATCGTCAGTCAGATAGCTAAGGCTATCTTCCTTCCTCTAGCCTTGTCTGGCTTGCATATTATTAAATTTTTACTCATTCAGAGGTAAATAGAGGTGCCCGTTATTTAGTGAAAGATAAGAACAGCAAGTATGACAATAACGATCGACACCAATAAAGCGATCCTGCCAAGCAGAGCCGTTTTTTGTAAATTTTTTTATGCATCCCCTTTGTGAGCTTTCTTTCCGGTAGAACTGATAATCCCAATCAGAGCTGCTAGAACCAGGAACAAAACTAATTTGGTCATTAGGAGTGGATTGGATCCCAGGGTACTCCAGTATGGAGTCATCAAATAACCACCTGATAGAAATAAAAGGACCAAACCAATATGG
>JBGTCB010000158.1:0-4555 GCA_041748995.1 Saprospiraceae bacterium
GACTTCAGGGTAAGTGAAGGTCTGCGACCGATCGGTGCATTCAATGAAGAATTGTCTGCTAAATACCGGGCACTTTTTACCCACCGGGAACTCGAAATGCTTGATCTGCTCAGAAAGGGTTTTAGCAGTCAGGAAATTGCGGATGCCTTTCATCTGAGCAAGAATACCGTCGACACCCATCGGCGTAAAATGCTGAAAAAAGCCCGGGTTAAAAATACGATTGAACTGATCGCTCTTACGAGGAAAACCTAGAAATTAAACTTCAGTCGTAAAAATCCAACCGCCACCGGACTTTTATATTTGACATGGTCTTTATTAAAAACCAGCTGACCGACCAGGTCGAGATTCCAGCTCTGAGCTACCAACAAAGTGAGATTGGGACAGACAAGCAAAGGATGGCTGGAAACCGGACTATAAATCATTGCCAATGATGCGTTAAGCAAAGGGCTCACAGGATATGCAATGCTCAAGTTGATGGCATGCCGAAATGGGTAGAGGTTCCTGGCAGAGAGCTGGAATGCGAATAGATCGGCTATGGTACCCATCACGTTAGATGCTGTGGGCTGGAGTTTGGTCTTTTGAATACTTCCATTTGCATCCGGCTTCACAGCATATTATCAGGGTTTTTGGATTGACCTAGGATCCTGTTTTGTCTTTATTCGAGCTTTACATGCTACGCTATTTGGATCATCAAAAGTTACCTTAACATCCATCCTTTTGCCACTAAGTGATCCCATAAATCCTTTTGGAACATCTTCTAGAGGCACAGAGTCAAGACCTTTTAATCGAGATAATGTTATATCCAAATCAAAATCGCTTTTATGCTCATTTGCGGAATGCGTAACTATTTTTGCTTCTTTGATACTATAGTACGTTATTGATGGATCCAAATGTACTAATTGAACAGTACCCCCACCTTTATCTCTTCTGTGATTGAATGATTCAATTCAGTTATGCTGCTATAAAAACTTATGTTATTGGTCATGAAGGGAATCCAAAATACTAAAGCATATCTTGAGGAACAACGGAACGATTTAACTCAAAGGTGTACTGTCAAGAAGAAAGATACCAGCTCTAAAGAGTTAAGAAAATCAAATTTACCAGGTGTAATACTGTTCAATTAATTACCTTGCTCACATAATCCTTCGGCAATAACAAATGTCTGGAAATGATCATCAATTATTGTTGGATTATTAATGTCTCCTGTAATTCTAATCTGGGAACCTGAAACAAATGTCTTTGTAGTCAGGGTTCCTTGAGTCAACGTTGAGCTGTTAATAGTTATTACATTGTGTGCTGAGTTAAAATCTGGCTGAATCGCAAGGTTCTTTTCAATTAATGTGAGATTCTGAGGTGCATATAAGCAAATTGATCTCACTGCGTTTATCCTGCCAGAACCCAACTGATTCACGAACTGCGGATTTTCAGCATCTATATTTTCAGCACCACCTAGTAATCGGTTTACTATGGTTGAATTTGACTGCCCGGAGAATGCTGTCTTCAACAAAGCAAGAAGTCCTGCAACAATAGGTGAAGCAGCAGACGTTCCACTGAAGATAGTATAATTACTGCCAATTCTTGTAGTCAGAATACCTACACCCGGCGCGGAAACATCAATCTGATTTCCGAAATTTGAAAACCATGCTAGAACATCATCCCTGTCCAACGCGGCAACAGAAACTACATTGTCGTATCCTGATGGATAATGAGGCATGGAAGAGGTATTGTTCCCTGCACTAGCAACAATTATTGCTCCCGCAGCCCAAGCATCATTAATGACCATTTGTTCGGTTGCACTATATGCACCCCCACCCCATGAGCAATTGATTATGTCTGCGCCCATGTTCGCCGCATAGCTTATTCCTTCATAACCCTCTGTAATATACACACCAGTTTGTACACCATTGATTAGATAAGGTGTTCCATCCGACGCTTTAATAGCCATTATTCCACAGTTGAATCCAATTGATGCAACGCCTATTGCATTGTCCGAAATAGCACAGGCACATCCGGCAACGGGTGTACCATGATTAAAAAAATTATTAGGAGGATTTGCATTAGCATCGTCATCGGAGACGTCCCATTGATGTACAATAGTTAGATCAGGATGATTAGTTTGCACAGCATCGTCTACTATTGCAACTACCACAGAAGTGTTTGCTCTACTAAGCTCCCAGGCAAATGGTGCAGCAATCTGCGGTAAGTGCCATTGTAGTGGGTAAGAGTCATCATTCGGAATTATTACTTCTGCTCTATAATACCAAACTGGTTCAATATACTCAATAAACAAAGAGTTTTTATTATTCTCGATAAACTGTGTCTTCAATGCTTCTGTTTCGAATGACATTCTTAGGACACGCCTTAAATTTGGATATTCACTATACCTGAAACTATTTTTAACAGTTACTCTGCCACCATCAAAATCCATTTTCAAAGGAATACGGTTAACTGGTATTTTTGAGCTTCTTTGATTCCAATCTACCACATAGTCATCTTTGAACTTGACATATAGGTCAGTTCTACTCATTAGTTGACTGTAGGCTGAATCTGAAAAAGCTAAGCAAATCCATAATAATACAGAGCATCGAATTGAATAATTGCTTTCCATACCACTATTTGATTAATATTAAGATTAAACTTGAGCCTTGTTCTAACGATTCAAGTGCTTTACCAATAATACAATCACCAGATCTTCTCCATTTTTTGGCTTTCATCAAATATCCAGTCTTTCTTGCCGTACACAAATCGTCTCCTATATTAATTTTACCATATGATGCGTCAGCAAAAGCATAGACTCTGCCCATTAAAGCCACAGGAATATCTCCACTTGCAAACGTCCCTGCTTGTGACATTTGCAATCCGGCATTAAGGTTGTTTGCTCCACTAATAATACCCACCACCGATCGGTCATACTGCTTGTTAGAAATCTCTAGATGAAATGGATTATTTTCACTAATTGACACAGCCATTCCAGGCAATGGTGCTACGTTTGAATTTGTCTCCACATAAAATTTCTCAGCTAAATCTGAACCAAATACTGTAAGTCTGCCATCGACAGAGACATTGCCATTAAGAAAGACCTCCCCAGTTGGAGAAAGACTAATTGGAGTTCTATTAATAGATCCATTCCAAAAACTAATAAAGAGCCTATTAGCATTGTTCGGGTTAGTGGTATTTGAATGTGCTGCTGTAAACCTCCAACCCGTATTTCCAGTACCAATTGAAGATTGACCCAATACTTTTGAAGAATCAAGTCGATTCGTCATAAGCGCAATGCTAGAATTGCTGATATTCGACTTGCTACCTAATACCAATACAGGATAATCTTTGCTACTGTTAATATCTAAAATACCAGCTGGAGATCCATTACCAATACCGACGTTACCAGAATTCAAATTGTAAATGTTTGTATCCTGTATTTGCCAGGTACTTTGATCAGTAAAAGACATCCAATTTTCTCCATCCCAACCTTCAAAATCAGTCTCATTCCAACGAATGGTCCCCGGTGTGGGTGTTTCATCCTCTGAATTATCAAGTATAATCGCTCCGGAGATTTGCACTTTCTCTTGGGCTTCACATCTAAACACAAGAAAATAGGCACTTAATAAAAATAATATCAATGTTTTCATTCGAATATTTCTTGTCAAATTAATTTCTTAATTAGTGTCAAACAATTGACAGGTCGCTGGTAGGCATTAATAGGTACACAATACCTGCAACATAGTTTTCGAAAGAGCCTGGCGATCTTTTTTGTCTTTGCCATGCCGGAAGGCGATCTGCCCCTCATCATTGCGAATGTCTTGCACCCTTAGCGATAGGGTTTCAACTATACGCAGCCCCGAAAAATAAATCAACATCAACAGGGTGTTGTATTTCAGATTGGAAACACTGCGAAAAACAGCGAGGCCACATACCCATGGATGCCTTCTCGAGGATTTCGTGTCACGATCGGTTAAGAATTTACCCAGCAGATGCTCTCCTTCAATGGTATTGCACCTATTCAGGGGAAAAATAGCCATATCAAGATTCATTTTGAGTGTGTTAAAAAATGGGATGATTTACAGGCAAATTATTACCAGAAAAATCCTACTTCACAAATCTACGTTTACAACCGCCACCCCGCCATCCCACAAATCAGTATTTTCAAAATATCCCTATTTATAGGTATCGTAAATATCTTGGAAATATCGGTTGATTTTCGACATTTCCCGATATCTGGCATAAATCAATCAATAAATGGTCAATTAACTTAGTATCCGGTTATTATCCATTCAAAACCAGTGACGAACAAAAGCTCCTATTCCCGGATATCCGGATCTTTTCTCTCCACTCATCTCTTTCCCACTCAAAGAAAATTGATCCAATCATAGCCTACAATACTCATTAATGAGTATTTTTAATCATAACCGGGAAACACCGGACAGCAGATTGCCCGGGATGAGGCCCGGCAGATCCGGTATCCACGGTCTTTTCATATACACCAGATTAGAATGTATCTAACTTTTGATAAACAACAAATTAAGGTGCATACCACCGGAGATGGTGAGACTGATAT
>JBGTCB010000159.1:0-1654 GCA_041748995.1 Saprospiraceae bacterium
GCCAAATCGTACTCCTTCATCGGAATCCATTCTCCAATGTACACCCAGTAAGATTCTGGACCAGGCATTTTCTTCCGCCATCTGTTCAAAACTGGTAAATGATCTTGATCTTCCGGCAAACTCCGGCCGGTTGGCATGGCAGTTGTCTGTCATGTGGTAAGAATATCCAAAAACACTAGCCAATGCCTCAGCACCGGCAGCCCCCATTGTGGAATGCCCTGAAGGATAAGCAGGAAAGGAAGGAGTGATTCCTACTTCACCGGTTAAAGGATGATTGAGGTTGGATTTATAGCTGGGGTCAATGAATTTCCGAATATAAACGTCCGGTCTTTCAATATTGTAAGCATATTTGGAATACCAGCAACCTACAGCAGCATCGTTGAGTGCAAGGCCTACTTTGGCATAGGTTTCCAGTGCAACTGCAAGATTTGAATTTTCATGCTCGATAACTTGATTGGCGACGGCAATCCATCGGGGACCAGGACTAAAAGTGAGACCCACCAAATCGTCACTCCAGAATTCACCAATCCATTTTACATTATAGTCGGTCACAGAATTTTTTGTGTATGTCTGAATCGCTTGTGAGTAGTATTCAGACTTCGGATTTTCACTATAATCCATAAAATATACGGAAGGAGGAAGTGATAACTTTTGTGTTTCCTTCAGTGCGAATGTCCGTACCCTGCCAAAAAAAGGTCCCATACCGTGTCCGGGACCAGGGAAAGTAGGTTCCCAGTCACCTGGTTTTTTGTAGTGGTCCCTCCAATCATAAGTTTCACCGGTCGTGTGATTTCCAAAAGGATTCTTGTAAGCATCATGTCCATATGGATCCGTCGCGGACCATTCCCACATACTTTCTCCCACTTGTTGACCGTAGTTTTTCGATCGGTTAAAAACCTCCAGACCGGCGTCAGCAACAAATTTTGCATCGAGATTACTGACCATCTGATCCAATTTAAAGGTTACCGATGAATGCGGATTAGGAAAAAACCGCGGCATCATGGCACTATAAACACCATGAACGACTGATGGCCAATGGTACACATCATCAGCTTCCGGCTTAGGCAACTCCATACCGGTGTAGAGTCGTTGTAATGAGTTATGTTCGGGCATCTCTGAAATGCAGGCTTCGTAGGCAGCAAGTCCCAGATGAGCCAGAGCCCGGGGTGCCGGGCCAGGGCGGTATCCTGCTGCATATCGCTCAATTTCCAGAAACATTTCATTCCATCTTAATGATACTTCGTTGCTGTAATCTGCAACCGAAGCTTCCTCGCGAATATTATCGCGATCCGGGTAACAGGAGATCATAAACAGGGTCAAGCCTGTACATATGATCAAAAGTGATAAAGAGTGTAGTGGTTTGTTCATGGTTATTCTATTTGATGTTCTCAAGTTCTTAAATCGGTTTCAGTGCAGAGGTCAAAAATAGCGCCAAAGCCGACATTTTTTTTTCTTTTTAGACGGAAAATAATTAGAATTTGATTAGAAGTCCTTAGGGCAGGCCATGGGTAATAATTAGAATTTAGTTAGAAGTATTAGATTTAGCAGCCGGGTCTTAATAAAAATAGGAAATTAGTGGAGTTATTTAGGATATACGATATACGATAAACGATATATGATATACGACTTCCGATATACGACTTACGATATACGA
>JBGTCB010000160.1:0-5169 GCA_041748995.1 Saprospiraceae bacterium
TACCACAAGAGCAAGGTGTTGTATGGCTTACATCTGGCAAAACAAGCAATCCGGAAAGAAAATTATTGCCTTCTGGTCGAAGGCTATACCGATGTGTTATCGCTCCATCAATCGGGAATAGAACATGTGGTGGCATCTTCCGGTACTGCCCTGACCGTCGAACAGGTCAAATTGATCAAACGCTACAGCAGCCAGATCCGGATTTTGTATGATGGCGATCCTGCCGGTATAAAGGCCGCACTCCGGGGTATCGACCTGGTGTTGGAACAGGACATGAATGTTGAGTTGGTTCTTTTGCCAGCCGGGGAGGATCCGGATAGTTACATTAAGCAAGTGGGAGTTACTGCCTTTCGGGAATACCTTGACCGGGAAGCTAAGGACTTTATACTTTTCAAGACGAACCTGATTCTGAAAGAGACAGCCAATGATCCGATCAAGAAAGCCGGGCTGATCAAAGATATCATCGAAAGTCTCGCACACATACCAGACATGATTAAAAGATCAGTCTACACCCGTCAATGCGCCGAGTTGCTTAAGGTTGAGGAGACGATTCTGGTCAGTGAGACCAATAAGGTCATGAGTAAGAAGCTGCGTAATGACCGGATCAGTCAGCTGCGTGAAAATCGCACCGGGCATGAAATCCAGAAAGAAAATCTCGGCCCCGAGCATCTGCGGGCGGTTTCGGAACATTTTACGGATACGAAAGCCTTGACCGATGAATATCAGGAGCGGGATATTATCCGGATTCTCATTTTATATGGGGATCGCTCTATTGAAGATGAGCAGGAGAAGGTTTCCATTGCACAATTCGTCCTCTCTCAAATTCAGGATACCATCGCTTCCTTTGACAATCAGCTTTATGCCCGGATTGCCACGGAATATGGCTTATCTCTGGCGGAAGGAAAAAACCTGGATACGAATTATTTTATACATCATAAGGACGAGTCCATTGCTTCGCTGGCTATTGAAATTTGTTCTTCGCCTTATGAGTATAGCGAAAACTGGCAGAAAATGTGGGACATACGCCTGCAAACCCAGCCGATGCCGGATGAAAATGAAAACCAGGATACTTTACAATCCCTCTACCGCTTTTTACTCCGTAAGTTTCAAAAGATGAGTGAAGAAAACCTCAGGCAAATAAAAAACTTTCAAGCCGAAGGAAATGAAGCCTCCTTAATCAAACATCTTCAGGTGCAAAGTATGCTGATCGAAAGGAGAAATCAAATCGCAAACAAACTCAATACCGTTATTTTATAGCGAGATACACATCATGCGCAACGATTGATGCAGTTGAGGTCATCAAAAGCTTCCTTTAACCGCGTAACAAACTGTTGTTCACCCGATCTTAACCAAACTCTTGGATCATAGAATTTTTTATTTGGTTTGTCGTCTCCATCCGGATTACCTATTTGTGCCTGCAGATAACCTTTCTTACCCTCATAATAATCTTTTACTCCTGCCCAGAAAGCCCACTGCATATCGGTATCTATATTCATCTTGATGGCACCATAAGTAATCGCCTCACGGATTTCTTCCTGAGCTGAGCCTGAACCACCATGAAAAACGAAATTAATCGGATTGGGTTTCGTACCAAACTTTGCCTGAACGTAATCCTGTGAATTTTTCAGGATCTCTGGCTTTAGTGAAACATTGCCAGGCTTGTATACTCCATGTACATTTCCGAACGCAGCTGCAATTGTAAAACGATCGCTGATTTTACTAAGTTCGTCATAAGCATAGGACACTTCCTGTGGTTGGGTATAGAGTCTGCTGCTATCGACACCTGTGTTATCTACTCCATCTTCTTCGCCTCCGGTAACACCCAATTCAATCTCCAGAGTCATCCCAATCTTTGCCATCCTTACAAGGTATCGCTTTGAAATCTCTATATTTTCTTCAATGGGTTCTTCAGAAAGATCCAGCATGTGGCTACTATACAAGGGATATCCTCTTGCCTCATAAAACCTTTCACCTGCATCAAGTAGGCCATCTATCCAGGGCAACAATTTTTTAGCACAATGGTCCGTATGCAATATTACCGGCACTCCATAAGCTGCAGCCATGGTATGCACATGCATTGCACCGGATATTCCTCCTAAAATAGCCGCATTCTCCTTTTCATTGGATAAACCTTTACCTGCAAAGAAAACGGCTCCTCCATTTGAAAACTGGATCATAACCGGGGAGTTTACTGCTCTGGCTGTTTCGAGGACAGCATTGACAGAATTCGTACCAATGACATTCACTGCGGGTAGGGCAAAGTCATTTTCATTGGCATAATTGAGCAATTCTGTTACTTCGTCACCATGCAACACTCCTGGTCTAAATTTAGTCTTCGTACTCATCTTTTGAATATTATTAATTATTATATATGATTATATGATTCCTTCCTCCGTGAGGTACCTCTCTGCATCCAAAGCTGCCATGCATCCGGTACCAGCTGCGGTCACAGCCTGCCGATAAACCTTGTCGCGGGCATCACCACTTGCAAAAACACCGGGAATATTGGTACGGGCACTGTCGGGTTTGGTAATCAGATATCCGGTGTCATCCATCTCTAACCATCCTTTAAACATTGCAGTATTCGGAATATGGCCAATGGCCACAAAAAAGGCCTTCACTGCCAGTATAGACTCCAGGCCGGTCTTATTATTTCTGATCCTGACACCTTCCACACTATCCTTTCCTAATATTTCTTCCGCCTCCGTATTCCAGTGCACAACAATGTTTTCATTGTTGAGAACCCGGTCCTGCATGATTTTTGAAGCTCGCATCTCACCCCTTCTGACCAGAAGATGAACTTTTGGACAGAGTTTTGCCAAATAAGTTGATTCTTCCGCTGCCGTATCTCCTCCACCAACAATGGCGACTTCCTGGCCCCGGAAAAAGAAACCATCACACACCGCGCAAGCGGAGACGCCCTGATTGGTTAGTCTTTTTTCTGATTCCAATCCCAACCATTTTGCACTGGCACCCGTAGCGATAATCACTGTATGGGCTTCCAATTGAACCCCGGCTTCGGTCCAGACCTTATGTAAAGGTCCACCAAAATCCACCATGTTGATAAGCTCCATTCGCACATCCGTACCAAAACGTTCTGCCTGTTTTCGGAATAACTCCATCATCTCCGGTCCCATGATTCCATCCGGATAACCAGGATAATTCTCGACATCTGTCGTGATCATCAATTGACCCCCTGGTTCCTGTCCGGTATAGAGGATCGGTTTCATACCGGCTCTTGCAGCGTAAATTGCTGCAGTATAACCGGCAGGACCTGATCCTATTATAAGGCATAGCGCCTTTTCGTTATTTGCCATATTTCAAAAATGCAAGGTGCAAAAATAAAAATTAATCGATCTGAGATCAATCAAATAACAGCAGACCAGAAGTAAAAGATTAGGGTGATGATCACACTTATCGAATTATTACGACACTTTATCCGTTTTATCTGATGAAAGTTTCGAGGTTTAACTAATATTATGGCGAAGTAATATGATGCTTGAACTAATATATACGTGGTCTTTTGTTGGTGCATTGACCAGTTTACTATGTTGGAGTTTTGTGAGGAACCTCCGGCTGGGAGTTCTTTTCCAATTCCTGTTTTTCGTAGGAATAGCTTTCTGGGCGACTTGTTTATACTTGTCTCCCTCCGATATCACCATGAAAGCGGGCATCGTACTTCGCGATCTCATGGTGTTGGGTATTGCCAGTGGGATCATGCATTGGGCGAGAAGCAACATGGTTTCAGGCGTCATGGTACTTATGGCAACCGGAATATTCCTTCGCTTGAGTTATCTGGATGTTCTCAAGTCATCCCTGATAACTCTGACCATTGAATATGCCGATTCTGAATTACTGGTTGATCTGGCCGATGTCAATCTGCAAGACCTCGAAAAGGTGGTTGCGAAGTATAATGGAACAGTAAGACGTGCCTTCTCAGTTGCAGACGGAGGGATAACCGATCTTGATGAATTTTATCTGATTGATTTACCTGGATTTGCCAGACCACATCAAATTAGAAAACTGACGGCGGAACTGACTCAAGAAGGACTTATTGATTGGGCAGAAGCAAATGAGATGGTGTCATTGTCACCCGTGGAGACTGAAATTAATGAATCCATTGTGATTTCCAACAAGTTTGTGAATGACCCTGATGTCAACAAACAGTGGTCTTTCCAGGCATTAGACGTGGCAGATCTTCATGCGGTACTCTCCCTAAAAACAGTTACTCCAAAAAAGACAGCTCTGATTGCTATATTGGATACCGGAATTGATGGTAAACACGAAGACCTGGCCGGTTCTTATCAAAGTACCCAGGAAAAATATGACCGTGATATACAGGGCCATGGCACCCATTTAGCTGGAATTGCGGCAGCCGTAAGTAATAACCACATCGGGATCGCATCCTTTGATCCATCTCATTCTTTTGTTCGGGTGACCAGTATTAAAGTTTTGTCAGATCTGGGGTTTGGCAGTCAGGCCGACATTGTACAGGGTATGCTTGAAGCTGCTGATTTGGGAGCAGATGTAATATCGATGTCTCTGGGAGGGCGCAGCAATAGTGAGCGGGAATTGACTTATGAGAAAGCAGTGAAGTACTGCAATGATAAAGGTGCGGTCGTAGTAGTGGCTGCGGGCAATGCAAGTACCAATGCGAAATTTTATACACCCGCTAATGTACAGGGAGTCATTGCGGTATCGGCGGTAGACCGGAGTCTTCAAAAAACCTCCTTTTCCAACTCTGTATCCGAGATTAAATATGGGATTGCTGCTCCAGGGGATGAGATTTACTCCACCTTCCCAAAGAATCAGTACCGTTCCCTAAGGGGCACATCCATGGCATGCCCCCATGTTGCAAGTCTGGTTGGCATTCTAAAGAGCCTGAACCCTGATCTCAATACAGCCGAAATCCATCAGGTACTAGAGAATACAGGCAGAGTAGGAAAACAGACCAAAGAGGCAGGAAATATCATTCAACCAGCAGCAGCGATCCGAGCATTGCTTGACTAGGAGGCCGTTGAAATACTCCGCTCGTCCTGATCTTCTTCCATGTTAAGTTTCCACTATTTGATCTAAGCCGTTCTCGCCGCCTCTGGCTTCTATGTTGTTTTCCAAGCTCAAGGACTGAAATTTTGCTAAAATGTTTCTTTTTTGCTCATAAACGCTTTC